>CANROX010000013.1 GCA_947632335.1 uncultured Clostridia bacterium | reverse complement strand
GTGAAAAATGTTTTGCCTTATATTTGGCTCCTAATATAATGTGTGCAAAAATTATAAAAGTATGATAAATAAAAAATGCACAGAAAAAACTGTGCATTAACAATATGTAATTTAATATGTAATTTACAAAATGAAAAAGAAGAGTATTCCGAAAAGGGCGCTGATTAAAAAACCGGAAATTACATCGGACACATAGTGTACGCCTGCTATAGGTCTGAGAATGGAGATGAGAAATGCTAATGCAAGAAAAAGTATTCCCAGAAATGTATTTATATACAGGAAAGCAAAGGCTATTGCAAAAGCGCTTGCAACATGACGAGAAGGAAAACTTTTCCCTTTCGTATTTTTTTTAAAAAGGGGAGTAATCCCTGTCTTTTCATATGGACGGGGGCGGTTTACAATAATTCTGATTATGGTAACCGCTATAAATGTTCCTGCCGGAACTACAATTACCCTTATATATCCCATATTCCAAGTAAACAGCAGATAAATAATAAGTAACGGGTAAGCTATAAATATTATAAGGGGAAGAAGATTATACATCAGAGTAATAATTTTAAATAGTTTACGATTACTTATAATATTTTTTTTGATTTTGTTGTATAGTTCCGGTTTTATTTTAATCACCCATTTTTCTTTGGCTTTAAAAAGTTTATTGCCCTCTTATGATTCGTTATTTCGACTTCCTTAAAATCTCCGCCATATTCTCCGTCTAAAGTCCACTGTATCTTTTTATGGCATTTAATATTAAAATGACTGCTGCGCAGATACAAAAGATGTTTGCTGTTGGTCTTTTTCAAAATAACATCGTTAAGAGTTTCCTGCATTTCAATAGGATTTTTAGGGGTTTTTACAAAAACGGCCTCAAACTTTCCATCGTCAAGTGATACATTTTCCTCTTCCATTTTTATTATTCCCCCAACAGAAAAGGTATTGCATATCATTCCAAAAATATAGCTGTCCTGATAAAGATTGTCCTGAGTTTGAATCTCCACCTCTATACCCTTGATTTTCGGAAGATGTTTAATGCCCTCCAAAATGTATGCCATTTTGCCAAAGACATTTTTAAAGTTTTGGGAAGTTGTGTAGGACACCTCTGTAAATGCCCCAAAGCCTGCGATATAATTAAAGTATCTATGGTTGAAACTGCCAATGTCATATGGAAAAATTGTACTGTCGAGCAGTTGCTGTGTACATTCTTCAATGCTTTTTGAAATGCCCATTGATGTAGCAAAGTCGTTAGTTGTACCGGCAGGAATATATCCGCAGGGTTTTCTTCTTTCCTTTTCTACACACATATATCCTGTGGTCACTTCGTTGAGAGTGCCGTCGCCGCCTGAGCATACCAAAATATCATAGTCGTCAATATACCTTTTAACAAATTTAGTGGCATCTCCCTTTGCCTTTGTAGGCATTACTGTAACAATTCCCCTTTTGCTAAGGGTTTCTACAATATGGGAAAGCTTTGAACCTATCATTCCTTTTCCGGAAACAGGATTATATATAAATAATATTTTCCTCATTCCAATAACCTCTTTCATACTGTAGAGTATAACATATGAGAACTTTTATTTCAACAAAAAGAACAGGATAATTAATCCAGTGTTTTCCTGAAAAATTATCCTGTTTCATATATAAGGTTACATATCTATTTCAATATTGTAGTGGGTAAACCAGTGGTCCAGCTCAATGATATAAGCCATAATCTGGGGGGCACGCATTAGCTGACCGTACCAGGGTGTTTCTATTTTGTCCGGATGGGCCATAATGTCCATAATTCCCTGTCTGTCCAGCATTTCATTAAGTACGCTGTCCTTTTTGTCAAGAATTTTCTTAACCCTGTCGCTGACAATTTTCATATAAACAGGGTTATGAGTTTTTGGATAAGGACTTTTCTTTCTCCAGCAGATTTCTTCAGGAAGAATGTCCTCGAATGCCTTTCTTACGATGCCCTTTTCACGGCCGTTATACGCCTTTATTTCCCAAGGCATATTGTAGGCGTATTCAACAAGTCTATAGTCGCAGAAGGGTACCCGGACTTCAAGTCCGGTATACATACTCATTCTGTCCTTTCGGTCAAGCAGGCACTGCATAAAGTAGTAAAAATTAAGTCTGAACATTTCCCTCATTCTTGCGGATACTTTTGTGTCGCTCCTTAGTTTATCCGTGGCCTTGCAGGTTTCGTAATATCTTTCATGGACATAGTCCTCGCCTCCCTCAAGTATTCCCTTTTTTAGAATTTTCCTTCTTATTGTCTGGTCCTTTGACCATGGGAAGCACTGTTCAAAAAGAATGTTCTTGTTGTGGTACCAGGGATATCCGCCAAACAGTTCATCTGCACATTCTCCTGAAAGGGCAACCGTATATTCCTGCTTGATTTTCCTGCAAAACAGCAGTAGAGAAGAATCAATGTCTGCCATACCCGGCAAATCCCGGGCTAAGGTTGAGTCATACAGGGCGTCTGCCAAGTCCTGATGATTAAGTATGACCTCTGTATGAAGGCTGTGGGTATCCTTTATCATCATTTTAATATATTCAGCATCCCTGTTTGGCTGGAAAAGACTTTTCTGGAAGTACTTGCTGTTGTCCTCATATTCTACGGAAAAGGTGTGTATTCTTCCTCTGTTTTTCTCTCTTGAATGTATGGACGCCACCTTGCAAATAATTGAGCTGTCAAGTCCTCCTGAAAGGAAAAAACAAAGGGGCACATCGGAAACAAGCTGTCGTTTTACTGCGTCGGTAAGCAGAAATCTTGTTTTTTCAATGGTTTCATCTACAGAGTCGGTATGTTCCTTTGCCTCTAATTTAAAGTAGAAGTCCCTTTGTAATTTTCCGTTTTTATAGGTTGCTCTTTCTCCGGGGCGAAGTTCCTGAATATCCTTAAATACACCTACGCCGGGGGTTCTGGCAGGCCCCATAAAGAAAATTTCAAAAAGTCCCTGTTTATCAACAACGGGTTTAACTATGCCTGTAGCAAGTATAGACTTAATTTCTGAGGCAAAGATGATACCGCTTTCATATTGGTGGAAAAACAGGGGCTTAACGCCTATTCTGTCCCTACAGAGGAACAGCTCCTTTGTTTTCATTTCATATATTCCAAAGGCGAAGATACCGTTAAGTTTTTCCGCACACTTTTTTCCCCAATGTATATAGGCTTTCAGCACTACTTCTGTATCACTTCTGCCACGGAAACGAAAGCCCTTTGATGTTAACTGACTTCTAATTTCTTCCGTATTGTAAAGCTCTCCGTTATATATGATTGTATACTTTTTATCCTTGTGCATTACTGTCATTGGCTGCGTGCCGTTTTCTCTGTCAATAACTACAAGCCTGCGGTGTATAAGGGCAATATCCTGGGTCAGATAAACTCCGTTTTCGTCAGGGCCGCGCCTTTGCATAGTTTGTGATATTCGGTTTATTACCTCCTTTTCATTGTAAAAATCAATATTTCTGTCAAACCAGCCTGCTATTCCGCACATAAATTATCCTCCTGTTTATTATTCGATAATAGAAAAATAATTGACAATAAAATAAGAGCACCGCCGCCCCAAAGAGTGGTGGAAAGCTGTGGCTTAATTTTGCCCTCTATACTGCTGAAAACATTTTCCGCAACAGGAAAGAAATACAGCAGTATGTGAATGTATAGGGCAGAAATTACACCCTGAAAGGCTCTTATAAGAACAAAATAAATTTTGTTTGTCTTGATGTTTTTAATAATTCCAAAAACCTGGAAGTGAACGCAAATACCTCCAAAGCCAATTAAAAAGGCGGTTGTTTCATAACTGAAACCACTTCCAAAATTTACCATTCCGCTGGTGATTTCCAGCATAGAAGCTATATAACCGCTGTAGTAGGGAAGAAGTGACATAAGGTTATTTACAACAACAAACACCACCACAAAACCACACATAGACAGGGTTGACTTTACTGCACTTTCCGTGCTTAGAACAATGCACTGTCCCATAGGCATTTGTTTATTTGGCAACAGAGGTTTTGATACAGTGTTTTCAAGTTTTTTCTTATAAAAAGGTTTCAGTACAAATGGAATAGTGAAAACGCTTAATATACTTGTTATCAGCAGGAGAATACCTACAGGTTTGTTGTGGTAAATTCCCTCTCCTACAAATGTTACCAAAAAGCCCGGACCTGCTCCCACACAAATATAACTTAGGTATTCCGCCTGCCCTGCAGAAATTTTTTCCTCGGAGTAAAGGGCGGATACTGTTTTGCCTCCAACAGGAAATCCCCCGATTACAGAAAGAAGAATTGAAATAATGCCTTCCCCGGGTATTCCCGTTACTTTTTCAATAAATTTCATTTTTCTTGTCACTACAGACAGGCAGTCTGAGTAAACAATGAATGATGATAAAAAGAAAAAAGGAAAAAGGGAGGGTACAAGCACACTACAGCAGGCAGTCAGTCCATCTGTTACACTTTGTTTATATACATCGGTAAAGATGAGCAGTACTCCTACTCCTAAAAGTGATACAGCGGTAAGTATTAAATTTCTGAAATTATTAAAAGTATTCACCTTTAATATATATGCACTTTGTCATAAATATAACTTTACTTTCGTAAAAATAAGTGAAAGTAAAAAGGAGGACCAATTATGAAAAAGGATTACAGCAGGCTTATTCCCCTATCCCTAAACTCATCTCTGCCTGTTATTGAAATGACAGGTAACAGAGAACTTACCATAGAGGGAAGTACGGGTGTGCTGAAATATGAAAAGGAAAATATTAAGGTGAATACAAGGGCAATGGTTGTGTCTATAAAGGGAAGATGCCTTAAACTTAAATACCTTTCGTCTTCCGCCCTCATAATTGAGGGTACTGTACTGTGTATAGAATTTATTATGTAGTTAGTTTGTAGGTGTTAATTTGCTGGTAAAAATAATCAGATTTATAAGAGGCAGTATTACATGCACTGCCAAGGGAAAGTTTACAGAAAGACTTATTAATATCCTTAACAAAAAGGGTTTTACATACTGGAATATTATTCCCTGCGAAGGGGGTCTTTCCTTTAGCCTAAACGGAAAGGAATACAAAAGACTAAGATATATACTAAGGGGAACAGGAATAAAAACCAGGATTACAAAGAAAAGCGGTGTGCCGTTCATTATAAAAAAGTACAGGTCGAGAACCGGACTAATTATAGGAGCGGTTGTTTTTATTGCCCTTATAGTTTTGTTTTCAAAGTTTATATGGATAACAACTGTAAGCGGAAATGACCAGGTGGAAACAACAAAGATTTTGTCTGTACTTAGGGACAACGGACTATATAGCGGGGTATATATAAAATCTATAGACAACAAGGCTTTGGAAAGAAAAGTTATTGAAGAAATACCGGACATAAGATGGATTTCTGTAAATATAACGGGATGCAAGGCGGAGGTAGAGCTTAAGGAGAGATACAAAACACCCAAAATTCTTGATAAAAAGGAAATATGCAATATAAAGGCGTCAAAGGACGCATTAATTTTAAAAACCAATGTAACTAACGGTACAGGAGTTGTAAAAAAGGGTTCTGCCGTTGTTAAAGGACAGCTGCTTATAAGCGGAATAATAACAGGCGTAGAGGGTGGTAGCCGCTTTGTTCCTGCCAGCGGTAAAATAATCGGAAGAACAACTTATCATAAGACCTACAGTCTGCCTAAGAAAAAAACTATGGTTATTCCAACAGGCAGGGAAGAGGAAAGGGCAAGGGGAAATCTTTTATGGTTCAGTGTGCCCCTTAATTTTAATTACATTCCCTTTGACAGCTACCGAACCGTTGTAAAAACAGATAATTTAAATGTAAATGATGTTGACCTTCCTGTGTCAGTTACAAGGGAGTGTGTAAGGGAAATGGAGAAAAAGGAAATTTATTTAAAAGAAAATAAGGACGCTCTCCAAAAGATAGCAAGACTTTCGGAGGCCTTTGAATTTAGGAAAAAGAAAATTGAGAATAGGGGTTGCAAATACAGTGAAGATAAAAATAATTATTATCTGAAAATCAAATATACCGTAAGAGAAAACATTTGCACAAAATCTCCTTTAATGGTAGGTGAGTAAGTAGGGGTACTTTGTAATAAAGTGAAAAAAAATCACTTTTTATGTTGTAAATTAAAGATTTTGTGGTATAATGAAAATGAACAAATGTTAAAATAATTTCCGAGGGTGGTGTTGTTATGAGAATATTATGTATAGGCGATGTGGTTGGAAATTTAGGGTGCGAATTTTTACGGAAAAAGCTGTCATCTCTAAAAAAACTTAAAGGAATTGATATGACAATATGCAACGGAGAAAATTCCAGCGACGGAAACGGCGTTACCCCCTCATCTGCCGAATATATTTTTAACAGTGGTGTAGATGTTATAACTATGGGCAATCACACCTTTCGCAGAAAGGAATTTTACCCCTACCTTGACGAAAAACCACATATTATACGGCCTGCAAATTTTCCCGACTCAACTACCCCCGGCAGAGGTTATTGTATTTTCGACATAGGCAGATTTTCCGTTGCCGTTATTAATATTATGGGAAACTCATTTATGGATAATATTTTGGATTGTCCTTTTAGAAAAATGGACGAAATTCTGGAAATTCAGGAAGTGAAAAACAGCAGAATTAAAATTCTTGATTTCCACGCAGAGGCTACAGGTGAGAAAAGGGCAATGGGTTTTTATCTTGACGGTAAAATTTCTGCACTTTTCGGTACACATACCCATGTGCAGACAGCTGACTGTGAGGTGCTTCCAAAGGGAACAGGCTACATTACCGATGTTGGTATGACAGGCACAATCAACTCTGTTTTAGGTGTAAAACCTGAAATTATTATTAACAAACTAAGAAATAAACTGCCCCAGAGATTTGACAATGCAAAAGGGGAATGTAAGCTGGACTGTGTGATTTTTGACATTGATGAAAAAACCGGACTATGTACCCAGGTAGAAAATATTGAAGTCAGATAATATTTGATTATTTTACAGTTAATAGTCTATAACAAACAAAATGTTTTTTAATAGACATATTTTATGCTTTTGCGTAAAATGGAAAATATTAAAATGGGAAAAATTTTTGTATATTTTTTAGGGCTTGTATTGTGCAAGCCCTGTTTTTATGGTATAATATAAAGTGTGTAAAATTTGAATTGATAGAAGATAAACTTAAATATAAATTTTTTCATTAGAATAGGACGTGAAGAAATGATAAACGGTAAAATTTTCAGAGACGCTGTAATTTCTGCATCAAACAATATTTGTGCCCAGAAGCAGGCTCTCAATGACCTTAACATCTTCCCTGTACCTGACGGTGATACAGGTACAAATATGTCTATGACAATAAGTGCAGCCGCTGCAGAGCTAAAGGAAATGAAAAATCCCACCCTTGAGGAGGCCGCCAAAAAAACCGCCTCTTCTATGCTTAGGGGAGCAAGGGGAAACTCCGGCGTTATTCTTTCAATTATTTTCAGGGGAATTGCAAAGGGATTTTCCGGTGTTGAGGAGGCTAACGGCGAGGTTCTTGTTGACGCACTTGGTATTGGTGTTGAGGAGGCATACAAGGCTGTTACAAAACCCACAGAGGGAACAATTCTTACAGTTGTAAGAATGGCCTATGAGGCAGGCCTTGAAAAGCTTACTGAAACAGGCAGTACAATTAAAGTGTGGGAAGAAATTGTAAGAGCCGCTGAGGAGGCTTTGGAGCTTACACCAAAATTTCTGCCTGTTCTTAAAAAGGCAGGAGTTGTTGACGCAGGCGGTAAGGGACTTTTGGTTATTTTCCAGGGAATGTTGTCTGTTATTGAAGGCGGGGAAATTATCCCCTCTACAGAATCCCAGCCCATTACTGCCGAGAATGCTACTACAGATACATTTGAAAGTGCAGCTGCCCAGTTTGATGAGGTTATTAACTTCACATATTGTACGGAGTTTATAGTGGGCAGAGATACAGAAATTGCAACTGACCCCAAGGAATTAAAGGAATTTCTTATGACTATAGGTGACTGTGTGGTAGTGGTTGATGATGAAGAAATTATTAAGGTGCATGTTCACACAGACAATCCCGGTAATGCTTTACAGCAGGGCTTAAAGTTCGGTCAGCTTCTTACTGTAAAGATTGAAAATATGAAAGAACAGCACAAAAATGCCGGCAGTAAAACATCTGTTACTAAAAATGAAACCCTTGCACCTGAAGAACCTATTGAGGAAATAGGATTTGTTTCTGTTGCCGCAGGCCAGGGACTTACTGAACTATTTAAGGATATGGGCTGTAACCATGTTGTTTCCGGCGGTCAGAGTATGAATCCATCAACAGATGATATTCTTGAGGCTATACTTGCTACCCCTGCAAAGACTGTTATGGTTCTTCCCAACAATAAGAATATTATTATGGCTGCAAATCAGGCGGTTGATATGGTTCAGGACAGAAAGGTAATTGTAATTGGTACAAAGACCATTGCACAGGGCATTACTGCTATGATTAATTATGACGAAAACCGCAGTGCCGAAGAAAATGCAGAGGTTATGAACGAATGTACTAAAAAGGTTACTACCGGTCAGATTACATTTGCCGCCCGTGACAGCGAATTTGGCGGAAAGAAAATTAAGGAAGGGGAGATTATCGGTCTAAAAAACGGTAAGCTATGTATTTGTGAAAAGAATACCCAGAAAGCTCTCCTTAAACTCTGCAAGGATATTATTAAAAAGGACGCTGTATTTGTTTCTGTTATCTACGGTGAGGGAGTGACAGAAACTGAGGCAAATGAAGTTTATGATGTTCTCAGCGAAAAGTACGGCGAAAGTGTCGATATATCCCTTATTAAAGGTGACCAGCCGGTGTACTACTACATTGTGGGTGTGGAGTATTAATAAACTTAAAACAAGTAGAGAGGCAGGAGTACCCTGCCTCTTTTTGTAAACATTAAGAGGGAAATTATGGCAAGTCTTTTTAAAAAGAAAATTGAAGATTTGAAAGGCATAGGTGCTAAAAGAGCAGAGCAGTTCCATAATTTGGGTATATATTCTGTTGGGGATTTAATCCGTTACTATCCCAAGGCATATGAGGACTGGAGTAAGATTACTCCTATTGCAGACGCCTCGGAGAAAGAATATGTCTGTATTAGAGCACAAATATCCTCACCCTTTAGTGTAAACTATGGCAAGGGAAATGGAAAACTTATCTGTAAAACTATGGCGTATGATGAAAGCGGTGCTGTTACCCTTATTTATTTTAACAACAAATACATAAGCCAAATGATTCGTACCAACACGGAATATTTCTTTTATGGAAAAATAACCCGCACTTTAAGGGGACTTCAAATGATTGCCCCTACATTTAAAACTATGGCTGACGGTGTAGCCATGTATCCAAGGTATCACCTTACAGCAGGACTTGCAAATAGGGTTGTTCAGGACGCCGTTTGCAAGGCTTTGGATATGTTGCCGGAAAAAATAAATGACCCTTTGCCACAATGGGTGAGGGACAGGTACAATCTACAGGGGCTTGATTTTTCCCTTAGAAAAATACATATTCCTGCCGACAATGATGAACTGTTTATGGCAAGAAGGAGATTAATTTTTGAGGAACTTCTTATTCTTAATCTGGGACTTAGGTTTCTTAAACAGGGCAGGAGGGAGGAAAACGGTATAATTCTTAAAAAGAATTATATTAATGATTTTATATCTCTTTTGCCATTTGAGTTTACAAATGCACAGAGAAAGTGTGTTAACGACTGCTTAAATGATATGATAAACAAAAAATCTCCTATGAACCGTCTTATTCAAGGTGATGTGGGTTCAGGCAAAACCGCTGTTGCCTGTGCTGTAAGCCATACTGTTATAAAAAACGGCTATCAGGCGGCATTTATGGTTCCTACGGAAATTTTGGCTCAACAGCATTTTGCCTCCATATCAAAGCTGTTGGAGGGTACGGGGATTAAAGTAGAACTTCTTACAGGTTCCCTCACTCCAAAGAACAAAAAACTAATCCGTGAAAGGATAAAAGAGGGTGACATTGACCTTATCATAGGCACTCACGCACTTATTACGGAGGATACGGAATTTAAGGCACTTGCTCTTGCCATTACTGACGAACAGCACCGTTTTGGCGTGGAACAAAGGGCGTCCTTGCTTTCCAAGGGGGAACACCCCCATTTAATGGTTATGAGTGCAACCCCCATACCCAGAACTCTGGGACTAATTATTTACGGTGACCTGGATATTTCTGTAATTGATGAACTGCCTCCGGGAAGGCAAAAGGTTGACACCCTTTTAATTGACAGCACAATAAGGGCAAGAGCCCTTGGTTTTATTAAGAAAAACATTCTTCAGGGCGGACAGTGCTATATTGTGTGTCCTTTGGTTGAGGAGGGGGAAAACTCCCCTGAAGGGTTGCTGTCTGCCCAGGAATATGCAAACAAACTTAGGAGGAACAAGGATTTTAAAAATATTCCTATGGGTGTGCTCCATGGAAAAATGAAGTCCTGTGACAAGGAAAGGATAATGAAAGAATTTTCTCAAGGAGAAATAAAAATACTTGTATCCACAACAGTAATAGAGGTTGGGGTTGATGTGCCCAATGCAAACATTATAATGATAGAAAACGCAGAGAGATTTGGACTTTCTCAACTGCACCAGCTAAGGGGCAGAGTGGGCAGAGGAAGTGAAAAAAGCTACTGCATACTTGTTTCAGACCACAAAACGGAGGAAACTGTAAGGAGGCTGGAAACTATGAAACGCACTTCTAACGGCTTTGAAATTGCCGATGAAGATTTAAGACTCAGAGGCCCAGGGGATTTCTTCGGAGAGAAACAGCACGGTATTCCCGAAATGAAAATTGCTGACTTTTCAAATGCAGAGATTATAGCCGAGACACAAGGCTGCGTTGAGGAAATCCTAAGGAAATCACCGAACCTAAACGGTGACGAATACAAAGGTATAAGGTCAGAGATTAAAAGACTTTTCAGCAAAGCAGGAGGAGAAAATCTTAATTGAGTTTAGGGGGATTATACATATGAGCAAAAGTGAAAATAATTTAAAAGGGGAAAAGAAAATACTCGATAACAGGCCTGATTTGGCAAAGGTTAATCAGTATAACGATGTATACGGCAATACGGGTAAAAGTACTGTAAGCGTCGTTACTGTTCTTGTTATTACTGTGCTTATAATTTGCAGTATTGGATTTGCCTTTTTTGGAAATTGGTTACCCGCAGGCATATTATTTTTCTTTGCCCTTGTGCTTTTTTTCACCACCCTCAAGGGCAGGTTTAAGAAAAATAAATATAAAGTGGATGAGGAAACAAGAAAAAGGGTTAAGCCTATTTTTAAAGATTAAAAGCTGATGCAAACTGCATCAGCTTTTTTAGAACTGTCTTGGTTTTTCTTTTTTATTTACGGGGAGAAGCTGATTAAATACAGCAAAATAACCCTCCTTAATTTCCTCATCAAGGTGCATTGAGCCAAAAAACCATTTGTCAAAATTTATTTGAGAGGCTATTTGGTCAAGATATGTATTAACGGGGTTAGGCTTTAATGCGGGACTGATTATACCCTTTATTCTTGCGGGAGGTTCGTGGGTGATTATGTAATCTATCCTGCTGCCGTAGGCGTTTAGCTGTTTTGCGCCTTCCGTAAACTCCTCTTTTGTAGGAAGCTCCCTTTCAAACCACATACTAATATCCAGCATTTTCTGTAAATCTCTGCTTATTCCGCCGCCAAATGTGAAAATGCCTTTCTTTTCTATTATGTAAACCTGTCCACGCATAAGGTGATAGATATTGTTCGCTATTCTTCTTGCTTTTGCTCCGAAATACGGCACAACAGGATATTTTTCCAGTATGTCAAAATTTTCATGAGTTCCGTCAACAAAGAGAATGTTGTAGGGTTGGCTTTTAAGAAATTCAAGATTTTCTTTTTCCTGCACCGTATTATTCCAGAAAAATCCAAAGTCCCCTGCTATAATAACATAGTCGCCCTTTTTGACCTGTTTCATTCGCCTGTGCTTAAAGTATGATATGTCTCCGTGTTTATCACCAGTTATGTAAATCAAAAAATCACCTATAATTTTTATAAAATTAATTGAAAGTAAGTTGAGTTTGTAGTATTATAAAACTTAGACATTAAATAATATAACACATAAGAGGTAAATTTTCTATGAAAAAAAGATTTTTTTCAATAATTTCTATATTTTTAATTATTTTTACAGCAGTAACGATGATTACTTTTAATGCAGGAGCGGTAAAAGTAACTCATTCCCAACAGAGCAATACCTTTGACGACCTGGACTTTGGATGTAAGGTAAAGACCAAATCCGACACAATTCTTCTTGTAAACCTTGATACAGGTGTTACGGTCTACAGCAAGAATGCTGATGTAAAGCGCTATCCTGCCTCCCTTACAAAAATTATGACCTATATTATTGCAGTTGAACATATTGACAACCTGAATAAGAAAATTAAAATTAAGGAAAAGGCTTTAAAATCTCTTGAGGGTACAGGAAGTTCCCTTTCCGCTGTATATGACAATATTAATAAAAGTCTTACTGTTAAGGAGCTTTTGGAATGTCTTATGATTTCCTCCGGTAATGACGCTGCCCTTGTACTGGCCGATTATGTGGGCGGCGACAAAGGCGTTAAGGGTTTTGTTGATATGATGAATGAAAAGGCCAAGGAGCTTGGGTGTGAAAATACTCACTTCGTCAACCCCCACGGATTACAGGACAAAGACCATTATACGACTGCAAGGGATATGTATAAGATTACAAATTATGCACTTTCACTTCCTCAGTTTTCGGATATTTCAAACTCCGTTGGTTACTATATTGGTGATACATACTATAGCACAACTAACCACATTATTGACCCTACAAACAGCGAGTACTACTATCAGTACGCAAAGGGTATAAAAACGGGTACTACTGACGAGGCCGGAAGATGTCTTGTAACCACTGCTGTTGCCGACGGCTACAGCTATATGGCTGTACTTATGCACGCTCCCTATGATGAGGAAAAGGGTATTCTTGATTACTACACAATGACAGATGCATCAGACCTTTTCCGCTGGGCTCTTACATCTATTACTCTAAGGCCCATTGTTACAAGGGAAACTCCTGTATGCGAAGAAAAGGTTGACCTTTCCTGGGAAAAAAATTCAATTCAGCTTTGTGCAGAGGAAGATTTCAGCGTACTTCTTCCTGAAAGCATTAAAGATGAGGATATTACCATAAAAACAAATGTGCCCAAAAGTATTGACGCTCCTGTAAAGGAGGGCGACTATGTTGGTACTGCTACAGTTTATTACAAGGGCAGAGAGGTGTCTACTTTTAATCTTGTTGCCGATGAAAGTATAGACAGAAGTCAGCTTTTGTATGTGCTTGACTTACTGAAAAATGTATTTACTTCAATCTATTTTATTACAGCGGCAGTGATTGTTGTAATTCTCTTTGCTGTCTATCTATTTGTTGTTGTCAGACACAACAGGAACAAAAAGATAAGAAGAAAACAAGTTAAGCATTACCGACATATGTAATTTTTTAAGAGGGTAAAATAATGAAAATGAAGAAAATGTGGTACACTTTGATACCTGCTGTATTATTTATAACAGCTGCAAGGATTTATCAGAAGTGCATTGAGTTTTCTGATGATGCATTTTGGGAAAAGAACAGCGTTTATGCATCCTATGCAACAGCGGGAATTGTAATTCTTATGTTTGCATTGCTTTTTATTATGGCCAAAGCTAACAAAAAGACTTTGCCTGTATATAATCATAAAAGTAATAGTGTGGCGGGCATAACGGTTCTTTTGACGGCCTTTGTATTGGTGGTTGATATAGGGTGTTATCTTCCTGAAATTTTCGTTTATAAACAATTTGGACTTATGGTTGTGGATATTGTATTTTCCTGTCTGGCGTCAGCTGCCCTATTTATGCTGAGTTGGCTGCACATTAGCGGGAAAAATCCCACAGACAAACTTTCTCTTTTTATGCTTACAATACCATTTTGGTGCGGTGTAAGGCTCTTCAACTCTTTTGTATCCAACAGCACAAGGACGGTTCTATCCATAGACATACTTGAACTGTTTATTTATATTTTCCTTACAATGTTTCTTTTTTCTGCGATTTCAGTTATCAGTATGCAGAAAATAAAAAATCCCATAAAATCCTGTATGCTATTTGGACTTCCCTTAGTTGCCCTTGTGTTTGCATATTTAGTTTCAGCAGTGATTAATATAGTGTTCTATGGTTATACTGAGGGATATTATATTGAAATTATAAAGGCAGTGGAATATCTTTTCTTTGCCTCGTACGCTTTGCTGTTTATGGTTGAAGTTACAAAGTTTTCATACTTAGAAGATGAAGTAGAGATTGTTGAGGCAGAAAGAAAATCCCGACTTCCTTTGGATAAGCAAAAAAATCATGAGTTCGACTCTTATGAAAATCAGGGCAATAATATGCCTGATGAGAAAGAGGACAGAGTTAGTGATTTTGATTTAGGGTATATTATTGATAATAAAGAAAATGCTAATGTGGACAATAGGCCATATTTCGATGTTGACAGCATTGAAGAAAGCCAGTATGACGACTTTATTCTAGAAAATACTCATAATGATTTAGAGGAATAGACAACAGAAAAATCTGAAAAATTAAATTTTTTAATTGACATTGTATTTTTAAAATGTTAGAATTATTACAAATCTGAAATTTTCATTTATAATTAGCGTTGATAAGGACACGGCTGATAGTTTACCACCTACAGAGAGCTCCCTTTGCTGTGAACGGGGCAGGCAGGAACTACCGGTTACTACCTTGGAGTCTGTGCAGGAAATGGCATGGCGGGTAACTCCGTTATAAGTTTTTTGAGGGCACTTTATGTGCCAAACTTGGGTGGAACCACGAAATTGTTATTATCGTCCCAATATTCCTTTACGGAATATTGGGACTTTTATTTTTTAGAAAAGAGGCAGAAATATGATTAATGTAGCTTTAAGAAACGATAAAAAGGAATTTGAAAAGGGTACTACACCCTACCAGATTGTTAAAAGCTTTGGCGGCGGATTTTTTAAGCAGGTATGCGCCTGTAGGATAGATGGTAAAGTTATGGATTTGCGTACCCCCATCGAAGAGGACTGCGAGTTAGAGTTCCTTACATTTGATGATGTTGACGGAAAAAAGGCGTTTTGGCACACGGCCTCCCATGTCCTTGCACAGGCGGTAAAAAGGCTTTATCCAAATGCCAAATGTGCTATTGGTCCGGCTATTGATAATGGTTTTTACTATGATTTTTATGTTGAAAAGCCCTTCTCACGGGAGGATTTAGATAAGATTACGGCTGAAATGAAAAAAATTGTAAAGGACAAGACAGAGCTTGAAAGATTTGAACTTTCCCCGACAGAGGCTATTACAATGCTGGAGGAAATGAACGAACCCTACAAGGTTGAGCTTTGCAGGGAGCATGCAGACAAGAATGAGCCTATCTCTTTCTATAGGCAGGGTGAATTTGTAGACCTGTGTGCAGGCCCTCACCTTATGAATGTATCTGCCCTCAAGGCTATTGCCCTTACAAACTGTACCGGAGCTTACTGGAGGGGCGACTCAAACAATGCCCAGCTTTGCAGAGTTTACGGTATAGCTTTCCCGAAAGCCGCTATGTTGGAGGAATATTTACAGAAGTTAGAGGAGGCAAAGCTCCGTGACCACAACAAGCTGGGACGAGAGCTTGAACTCTTTACAACAGCTGACTGTATCGGACAGGGTCTGCCTGTACTTCTTCCAAAGGGCGCAAGGGTTGTACAGCTTTTACAGCGCTGGATTGAAGATGAGGAGCAGAAGAGGGGCTGGCAGCTGACTAAGACGCCTCTTATGGCAAAGTCCGACCTTTACAAGATTTCCGGTCACTGGGACCACTACAAGGACGGTATGTTTGTACTTGGGGACGAAGAAAAGGACGACGAAGTATTTGCTCTGCGTCCAATGACCTGTCCTTTTCAGTATCAAGCCTATCTTAACCGTCAGCGTTCTTACAGGGATTTGCCAATCCGATATAACGAAACATCTACGCTTTTCAGAAATGAGGCTTCCGGCGAAATGCATGGTCTTATCAGAGTTCGTCAGTTTACAATCTCCGAGGGTCATCTTATGTGTACTCCGGACCAGCTTGAAGATGAATTTAAAAAGTGTGTTGACCTTGTAAAATATACCCTTAAAACAGTTGGACTTATTGATGATGTATCGTACAGATTTTCCCAGTGGGACCCGGAAAACACAGAAAAGTACATTGGTACACAGGAGGATTGGGACGAGGCCCAGGGTGCAATGAAGAAAATTCTTGACCACCTTGAAATTCCATATACAATCGGAAAGGGTGAGGCTGCATTTTACGGCCCTAAGCTGGATATTCAGATTAAAAATGTGTATGGCAAAGAGGATACCCTTATTACAATTCAGATTGACCAATTTCTTGCTGAAAAGTTTGGTATGGAATATGTTGATAAGGACGGACAGAAGAAAAATCCATATATCATTCACCGTACATCAATAGGCTGTTATGAAAGAACTCTTGCCCTCCTTATTGAAAAGTATGCAGGTGCTTTCCCAATGTGGCTTGCCCCGGTACAGGTTAAGCTGTTGCCTGTGGCAGACAGACATCTTGACTATATTTATGAGGTTAAGAAAGCCCTTGAAGAAAAGGGAATGAGAGTTGAGGTTGACGACCGTTCCGAAAAAATCGGGTATAAAATTCGTTCAGCACAGATGGAGAAGATACCGTATATGATTCTTGTTGGTGACAGGGATATTGAAAACAACTGTATTTCCGTTCGCCACCGCAAGGAGGGGGACCTTGGAGCTATGAGTGTTGAAGAATTTATTGACAAGGCTGTTGAGGAAATTAACTCTAAGGAAATTAAGTAATTTGGGGTCTGCCGATTATTATCGACATAATAATCGGCAGCACAATAATAGAATAATAGCAAAACAATATTTTATCTTTTATGAGGTGAACTTTTTTGCAGGGAAAAAATAGTGCAAAACACGGAATGGACAAGTCCATAAAAATTAAACCAAAAGATTTCTATTCATCCAGTACCAGAGGATATGTTTACGGTGATAACACTACCCGAAGCAAGGGCAGAGTTACAAAAGTGCTGTTTATTATTTTGCCGTTTGTTATGATTGCAGTTATTGCTGTTGGATTTATGCTGGGTTATATCTCATATACCACGGGGAAAAACGGGAACGGGGCAGACATTACCGTTAATGAAAACTACATATCACCGGAACAGCAGAAAACCCTTTACAGGACTGTTTCTGTTGCAGACCCTCTTGACAGAAAGTTTGTGCCTGACACAGTGGATTTTAACGGTATAAAGGTAAGCAGTATGATGGAAAATCAGCTTAAAAAAATGGTTAATGCTGCAAAACTGGATGGTGTTGACCTAAAGATTATTGAGGGATATGTTTCTTTTGACAACCAGCATACGGCATATACACAGTATGTAGACAGCCTTTTGCAGTCCGGAAAATACACACAGGTCAGAGCTGAATCTATTGCCAACAGAAAGGTATGCGACAGCGGTAACAGCGAAAGACAACTGGGACTTCTTGTGGAATTTGACTGTGACAACAAAGAAAAATTTGACAGTACATATGAGTATGACTGGTTAATGAAAAACGGTGCTGAATACGGTTTTATGCAGAGGTACACAAAGGAAAGCGAACAGGTAACGGCTATTGACTGCGACTATACTTTATGGAGATATATTGGCAGGGACAATGCTCTTATTGCAAGAAAATTGGGACTGAACTTTAATGAACTTATAGATTATCTTGAGTCAAACGGATAGGAATAAAAAAATTTCAGAAAACACTTGCATTTTAGAAATAAATGTTGTATAATCTAATCTGTTATCTACGGTTTCAGCGAAAGAGGTGAATTGAGATGAAGGAAAATTTACATCCAGATTATAAGCAGACAACAATTACTTGTGCTTGTGGTAATGTTATTGAAACAGGTTCAACTAAAGAAAATATCCGTGTTGAAATTTGTTCTAAGTGCCATCCTTTCTTTACAGGTAAGCAGAAGCTCGTTGATACCGGCGGACGCGTTGACAGATTTAAGAAGCGTTTTGGTATGAAATAATTGGCGTAATTGTTGAGGCGGTACATATGTACCGCCGTTTTTTTATACAGGGGTATTATAATGGAAGATTTTTACTATACAACGGAAAAAGAAAATCAGGATGAGTTTGTGGAAAAGCACAGCCGTTTTATAGGCTACTGCAAACCTATAAAATGTGAGCAGGAGGCTATAGACTTTATTAACGAAAAACGAAAAAAGCACTACGACGCTACCCACAATGTATATGCATACAGCCTAAAAGATGATTTTATTAAGAGATATTCCGACGACGGTGAGCCACAGGGAACGGCAGGAGTGCCTGTTCTTGATGTTCTGAATAAGAATAATGTTGTAAATACTGTTATTGTGGTAACCAGGTATTTTGGCGGCATTATGCTGGGTGCAGGCGGACTGGTAAGAGCCTATAGCAAAGGGGCGTCAATGGCCCTTGAAAGTGCCAAAATTATAAGAATGGAAAAGTGCTTTTGCTGTAGAATTACTATGAGCTACGACCGTTACGGCAAGCTGTCCGGACTTATTTCAGAATGTAAGGGCATTATTGACAATACTGATTTTTTGGAAAATGTTGTAATCACTTTTCATATCCCTGTTTCAAATTTGGGATTTTTTAATAAGAAAGTTGCTGACGCCACTAACGGACAGTTAGAGACACAGGTAATTAAAGAGGACTTTTACAAGGTGTGAGGAAACATTTATATCCCTGTTTTGGTAAGAAATTTCTAAAGTAAATAAAATAAAACAAAGAATTTCATTTATTTTTAAAAGTTTTTTAAAAAAATAAAGGAATTGTTTTATTTTTGTCGTATATAATAATGAGTAGTTTTTGGATATATTGATTAATATTGTGTTTTTAATAGGAAAGGGGTGTTCACTTGCCATTACCTGAAGATTTTTTGCAGGAAATAAAAATGAGGAGCGACCTTACAGAAGTGGCGTCAACATATATGAGCCTAAAGCGCCGCGGAAGAAATATGGTAGGGTTATGTCCTTTTCATGGTGAGAAAACGCCCTCTTTCAACATTTATACAGAGAACAACTCCTTTTACTGTTTTGGCTGTGGTGCAGGCGGTGACGTTATTACCTTTATAATGAAAATTGAAAATCTGGATTATATTGAGGCGGTACGCTTTTTGGCACAGAGGGCGGGCCTTAGTATGCCGGAAAACAACTATGACGACTCTATGATGCAGTTGAGAAAAAGGATATATGAGGCCAACCGCAGTGCCGCAAGATTTTTTCACAATGTCCTTTACAGTAATGAGGGCAGGGCCGGTCTTGAATACCTTTACAGCCGTGGACTTACAGACAAAACCATAAGGCATTTTGGTCTTGGCTTTGCACCGGACAACAGGTTTGCCCTTTCCAACTTTTTAAGGGACAAGGGTTATAGGGAAAATGAACTTGTGCAGGCAAACTTGGTTTACAAAAACAAAAGCGGAAAGGGAACTAACGACAGATTTTACAACAGGGTTATGTTTCCGATTATTGATGTAAGAGGTAATGTAATTGCCTTTGGCGGTCGAATTATGACTGACCAAAAGCCAAAGTACCTTAATACCAGTGATACCCCTGTTTTTAAGAAGAGTGGTAATTTATTTTCACTTAACAACGCTAAGAAAACTACTGACAGAACCCTTATACTATGCGAGGGTTATATGGATGTTATTGCCGTAAACCAGGCAGGTTTTGAAAATGCGGTTGCTACCCTTGGCACAGCCCTCACTTCCGAACAGGCTGTACTGATGAAACGATTTGCCGATGATGTGATTATCTGTTATGACGCTGATGAGGCAGGGCAAAAGGCTACACAAAGGGCTATTGACATTTTGCGAAAGGCAGGACTGAACATAAGGATTCTCACAGTTCCACAGGGTAAAGACCCGGACGAGTTTATCCGCAAACAGGGAAGTAACGGTGGGGCTGCCTTTTATAACTTGGTGAAAGACAGCAAGAATGATGTTGAGTACCGTCTTAACAAAATAAAATCAAAGTATAATATGAAGGTTGCAGACCAGAGAGTACGGTACCTTAATGAGGCGATAAAGTCACTTTCAAGCCTTGAAGATGATATTGAACAGCAGATTTATGCCTCAAAACTTGCTGATGAAACAGGCGTTCAGAAAGAGTCGATACTTTCATCTTTGAGAAGTTTCAGAAGGAAGAATGAGAGAAATCAAGAGAAAAAAATACAAAGGCAGATGTATGCTGACCTCTCCGGCAGGGACGATAAGATTAATCCCCAGCACAGGTCGGAGCCCAAGGCCACCAATGCGGAGGAAATGCTGATTTCCCTTGTTATTAATCACCCGGATATTGCTTCATATGTGTATGATAAAATAACTGAAAAGTCGTTTGTAACAGATTTTAATATGAAGTTGTATGGTTACATAATGGATAGAATAGAGAGAGGCTATGAGCCACTTACATCAGCAGGTGAGGATTTTACCCAAGATGAGATTTCAAAAATTTACGGTATAGCTCACAGGACTATTACTGCAAAGGTAAGCAAGGAGCTTGTTGATGAATATATAAAAATAATTCTTCAAGAGAAGAATAAAGTGAACAAGGAAGATTTTAAATCCCTGACTCCTGAAGAGATGAGGGAATTTATAAAAAAACAGAGAGAGCGCAGAGAATAGGAGATTTATTATGAGTGGACAGGTTGATAAGAAACAGATAATTAAGGAAATTATGGAACAGGGCAAGGTTAAAGGCAAACTCTCTAACCAGGACATACTTGACGCTATTGGTGAAATTGAATTTACACCGGAACAGCTTGAAAAGCTGTATGACGCCCTTGAAAGCTCCGGCGTGGAAATCATTGAGGATAATGATGTGGATATTTCCGATATTGCACTTGTGGCGGAAAAATCTTCAAAATTTAGTGACATTTCCGGCGAAAAGGTGGCTATTGACGACCCTGTTAAGGTTTACCTTAAAGAGATAGGCAGAGTTCCTCTGCTTTCCCCGGAGGAGGAAATTGACCTTGCTATTAAGATTACAGAGGGAGATTCCGAGGCAAAAAAGCGTCTTTGCCAGGCAAACCTTCGACTTGTTGTTTCTATTGCCAAGAGATATTTAGGCAGGGGAATGCTTTTTCTTGACCTTATTCAGGAGGGAAATCTGGGTCTTTTAAAGGCTGTAGATAAGTTTGACTACACAAAGGGCTTTAAGTTCTCCACCTATGCAACATGGTGGATTAGGCAGGCTATTACAAGGGCTATTGCTGACCAGGGCAGAACAATCCGTATTCCTGTTCATATGGTTGAAACTATTAACAAGGTTAAGAAAATTTCAAGCCAACTGCTCCACCAAAACGGCCACGAACCTACGGCTGATGAAATTGCTTTGGAGATAGATATGCCTGTTGATAAGGTAAGGGATATTATGAGGGTTGCCCAGGAACCTGTTTCTCTTGAAACACCAATCGGTGAAGAGGAAGATTCCCACCTTGGGGACTTTATTCCCGATGACGACGCCCCTGCACCTGCTGACGCTGCCTCACACACACTGCTCCGTGAACAGCTAAACGAAGTTCTTGATACCCTTACCCCAAGGGAAGAAAAGGTGCTTAGACTTCGTTTCGGACTTGAGGACGGCAGGAGCAGAACTCTTGAAGAAGTTGGTAAGGAATTTAATGTCACAAGAGAAAGAATACGCCAGATTGAGGCTAAGGCTCTGCGTAAGTTGCGACACCCCTCAAGGAGTAAAATTCTAAAGGATTACCTTGACTGATAAATATTAATGTATAATACTACCTCCTTTGTCAATCATAGATAAAGGAGGTGTTTTTTTATGTATGAATTAATTGAAAAAATAAAGGGCAGACAGGTCCTTGATTCCCGAGGCAATCCTACTGTTGAGGCTACGGTTTGCCTTAACGACGGTGTTTGTGCATCTGCCATTGTGCCAAGCGGTGCATCTACAGGCGCATTTGAGGCAGTGGAGCTTCGTGACAATGATGAAATTTACTGCGGTAAGGCTGTATACAGTGCAGTAAAAAATGTGAATGAAACCATTGCCAAGCACCTTGAGGGTACAAGCCCTTATCAGCAAAGGCTTATAGACAGAATGATGTGCGACCTTGACGGTTCTGACAACAAAGGTAATTTGGGTGCCAATGCAATTTTAGCTGTGTCCATAGCCGTTGCAAAGGCTGCCGCAAAATCTCTTGATTTACCTCTTTACCGTTACTTAGGCGGAACAAATGCCCATAGGCTCCCTTGTCCTATGATGAATATCCTCAACGGCGGCGCCCATTCCGACAACAATGTGGATATTCAGGAATTTATGATAATGCCTGTTGGCGCCGAGAATTTCAGGGACGGTTTAAGACAGTGTACGGAAATTTATCACGCCCTAAAGTCCATTCTAAAGGAAAACGGTCTTGCAACTGCTGTTGGTGACGAGGGCGGTTTTGCGCCAAATTTATCCAGCGACCAGGAGGCTATTGAATATATTATTAAGGCTATAGAAAAGGCAGGCTACAACACGGAAAATACCAAGCTCGCCCTTGACATAGCTTCTTCCGAGTGGTACAAGGAGGGCTCTTACTATCTTCCTAAGAGAAAAACCACGATGTCAACCGACCAGCTTATTGAATATATTACAACGCTCACAAAGGATTATCCTGTAATTTCCGTTGAGGACGGACTTTCCGAATATGACTGGGAGGGCTGGAAGGAGCTTACAAAGAGGCTCAAGGAAATTCAGCTTGTGGGTGATGATTTATTTGTTACAAATGTAAGCAGACTGTATAAGGGAATTGAAACCGGTGCAGGTAACTCGATACTTGTAAAAATGAACCAGATTGGTACTCTTACAGAAACCCTTGACGCTGTGGAAATGGCTCATAAGGCAGGATATTCTGCTGTGATTTCCCACCGCAGCGGTGAAAGTGAGGATACCACAATAGCAGACATTGCTGTTGCAACCAACGCAGGTCAGATTAAAACAGGTGCACCCTGCAGAAGTGAACGCACCGCAAAGTACAATCGATTGCTGAGAATTGAGGAAGAACTTACAGGCGTGTCACTTTTTGGAATTTATTAGGTAATGTGAATAAATTATTAACAAGGAAAATAAATATACTGTCAAATTGACTATATTTTATATTGTTTTTTCTACACTTAAAACCGCCTTAATAGGCGGTTTATTTCTAAAAAAGAAATAATAATATATGGATTTTTGGTAAAATAAACTTAAATATATAAGTGTGTGCACCGGGTGAAAATGTATATCAAAATTTTGTGCTTTAAAGATATATATTTTCCGAAATGTGCATACACACTGCTTACATAACTGCTTACATAATAGAAACGAGGTTTCATATGTCTTTTAAGAGATTGATTTCCGTCTTTCTAATATTAATTTTTTTGATTGGAATGGCTGCTGTGGATATTAGTGCAAAGAAAACCAATGAAAAATCAAAGAAAACAGACAATAAAATTACTGATTTTGTTTCTTATGCAAAAAAATTAGACAGGACTATCTATGATGGTGACGACCTTGGCGCTGTATGGACTAAGGAAAGCACAACCTTTAAACTATGGTCGCCTACAGCCAGCGATGTTAAGGTAAGGCTTTACCAACACGGTTCAGAAAAGGAGAGTAAGGACGGCTACTTTAAGGAGCAATCCCTTTCTTTTGAAAAATCCAGCGGTATTTGGTCTGTAAAAATCAAGGGAGATTTAAAGAATAAGTACTACACCTATATGGTTACAAATAATGGTGAAACCCACGAGGTTGTTGATATTTACGCCAAAGCCTGCGGTGCAAACGGCAAGCGTGGTATGATTGTAGATTTATCCTCCACCAATCCCCAAGGCTGGGAAAATGATACCCACAAAACAGTGAAAAACCAGACAGACGCTGTTATTTGGGAAGTTCAGGTTAAGGATTTTTCCTACAATGAAAATTCCGGAGTAAGCAAGGCAAACAGAGGTAAATTTCTTGCATTTACCGAGGATGGTACTACTGTCAACGGCATTCCGGGAAATAATTCAACCTGTATCTCCTATCTAAAGGAACTTGGTGTAAACTATGTTCAGATTAACCCCTTTTATGACTTTGGTTCTGTTGACGAAACAGGAAAGGACGACCAGTTTAACTGGGGTTATGACCCTGTAAACTACAATGTTCCGGAGGGTTCATTCTCCTCGGACCCCTATGACGGCAACGTCCGTATTAAGGAATGTAAGCAGATGATACAGGCCCTACACAAGGCTGGTATTGGCGTTGTTATGGATGTGGTTTATAACCACACTTATACAGGAGAGGACAGCTACTTTAACAGAACTGTTCCCAATTATTATTACAGAATGAACAGTGACGGTACATTTTCCAACGGCTCCGGCTGTAGCAACGACACAGCCTCCGAGCATAAAATGTTCCGAAAGTTTATGATAGATTCAGTTAAATATTGGACTGAGGAATATCATATTGACGGATTTAGGTTTGACCTTATGGGTCTTCACGATTGTGAAACTATGAATCAAATCAGAAGTATGCTTGATGAGATTAATCCTGAAATTCTGATGTATGGGGAGGCGTGGAGTCTTGACACTAACTGTGACCCGGACACGATTCTTGCCACACAGGATAATATGTCTGAACTGGACAGCAGGATAGGGGCATTTGACGACACAATAAGGGACGCTCTTAAAGGTAATACATTTAATCCCACAGACAAGGGATTTCTTGCAAAGGGCAAGAGTACAGGCAACCTTATGACAGGCATTGAGGGTCAAAGTAAGCTGGGTTGGGCAAAGGCTCCTACCCAGACAGTCAACTACTCAAGCTGTCATGATAACTACACCCTTTACGACAAACTTGTAAGCTCAATTTATCCTGAGGAAAAAAACTTCAGAAAGAGATATGCAGATTTGGTTGCAATGACCAAACTTAATTCGGCGGCGATTTTCTGTGCCCAGGGCATAACATTTTTCCTTGCAGGTGAGGAATTTTGCCGAAGTAAGGACGGAGATGAAAATTCCTATAAATCTTCTGCCACCCTTAATATGATTGACTGGGAAAGTGTTGACAACTACAGTGATGTGGTTGATTACTATAAGGGAATGATAAAATTCCACAGCAAATTTAAGGCCCTGCGTAACCCACAGGCAGACACAGCACAAAATCTTGAATATTTTGGGGACACCTCAAAGGGCATTGTAGCTTATACAGTAGATGGTCTTGAGGGGGACACATTTAAAAAGGGTGCTGTAATTCTTAACGGTAATAATGAAGAGAGTCAAAAAGTCAGAATTGAGGGTAAAAATTTACCCGACAAGTGGGTTATAGTTGCAAATGAAGAAACAGCGGGACTTAGAAACCTTGGTACGGTTAGTGATGAAGTAGAGGTTAAGCCCAGCTCGGCGGTTATCCTTGTTGATAAAGAGAGTTTTGATAAAAACTGCAAAACCGATACGGGAGCAGTAGTTGTAAACTATATTGACGAAAGTACCGGCGAAACAGTTATGACAGAGGTTGTTGAGGGCAAAATCGGAGAAAAGTTTGATATTACGCCCGGCAACGAGGTGTTGAGAAAATTCAGCATCTTGGAAAAAGAAAATTCAAAGGGTACTTTTAGTGAGGAAAACCAGCATGCCACCTTTACAGTTAAGGAGTATACAGGGGCATACGGCTCTGTAACAATTAGATTTGTGGACTCCGCTACGGATAAAGAGATTGCACCAAGCAAGGTGCTGACAAACCAGGCAGGACAACAGTACTTCACTACAGAAATCCCTGCGGTCAAGGGATATGTACTTGATACAGACAGTTTGCCCGAAAACGGGGCAGGACTTTTCACTCCGGAGGAAAAGGTTGTCACCTATAAATATACCAAAGATAAACCTAAAATCTGTCAGGTCAATGTGATTTATATGGACTCTGACGGAAACATAATGGATATAAAGGTGCTTGAGGGGAAAAAAGGCGAAAAATATTCTGCAAAGGAAAAGGAGTATGAAAACCTAACCCTTACCTCCACCCCCAAGAATAAAAGCGGAAAATACACAAAAATACAACAAAATGTAATTTTTAATTATCAGTTAAATGACAACAGTACAAAAGCTGTTGTTGTTACTATAATACTTGTTGCGGCAGCACTTCTTGCCGGAGCAGGTATAACCCTTAAAACTAAGTCTTCCATTAGGAAGAGGAGGGAGAGGGAAATTCAAATTCGGAAGTAATATTCTTTTTAAGAATTATTTTAAGGAGGCACTTTATGAAATTAAAAAGAATTATGTCAGTGGTTCTTACTGCTATGATTTTGGTCACAGCTATTACTGTTGGCACAGTTTCATCTTCTGCTGCAACAAATATCTATGAAGATGCGGCTCACCAGATTGACAGTCAGTACCGCTATGACGGAAACGACCTTGGTGCAACTTATACACCGGAGGCTACTACCTTTAAGGTGTGGGCACCAACAGCAACAAAATGTACTCTTAACCTTTATGCAACAGGCTCTGACAAGGAAGAGGGTGCGGAAAACCTTGGTTCACACGAAATGACTAAGGACGAAGAGACTGGTATCTTTTCAATTAAGCTTGACGGCGACCACAAGAATGAATACTATACATATTCAATTACTGCAAAGAGTATTGCCACATCTACTGTTACTACAAAGGAAACTCCTGATGTTTATTCTGTAGCAACAGGTGTAAACGGCAAGCGCTCAATGGTATGCGACCTGGATTCTACAGACCCGGAGGGCTGGGCAGAGGATAAGCATGTTATGACTCCTAACCAGTCTCAGGCATCTATTTGGGAAATCCATGTTAAGGACTTCTCCTATAACAAGAACTCCGGCGTTTCTGACAAGAACAGAGGTAAGTTTTTGGCATTTACAGAAACTGGAACAACCCTTAACTCTGAGGGGGATATTGCTACCTGTATTGACTACCTCAAGGAATTAGGCATAACATATGTTCAGATTAATCCGTTCTATGACTATGGTTCAGTAGACGAGGCCGGCGCTGACGACCAGTTTAACTGGGGTTATGACCCAATGAACTACAATGTTCCCGAGGGCTCATACTCAACAGACCCATACAACGGTAATGTAAGAATTAAAGAATGTAAAGAAATGATTCAGGCTTTGCATAAAGCCGGTATCGGCGTTGTTATGGATGTTGTTTACAACCATACATATAACACAGACACCTCTTTCCAGGCATGTGTTCCTGATTACTACTACAGAAAAACAGCTGCCGGTGCTTTCTCCAGCGGTTCAGGTTGTGGTAATGATACAGCCTCTGAAAGAGCTATGTATCGTAACTTTATGATTCAGTCCACAAAATATTGGGCAGAAGAATACCACATCGACGGTTTCCGTTTTGACCTTATGGGTCTTCACGATGTGGGCACAATGAACGCAATCCGTAAGTCCCTTGACACAATCAGCGAAGATATTCTTATGTACGGAGAAGGCTGGGCAATGGGTACAACAGCTGACGCAGTTGACTGCGACGGCAATGCGGTAAAGATGGCTTCCCAGGGTTCAACATCAGTTCTTGACCACAGGATTGCTATGTTTAACGACCAGTTCAGAGATAGTATGAAAGGTTCTTATTCCTCACCGGGAGCAAAGGGTTATGTACAGAATAATGTTGTAGGTAACTCAAAGGGCGTTAAGTACGGTATCAGGGCTAATACGGTTGGTGCAGCCTCTAACTGGAGAGCATACAGCCCTGCACAGTGTGTAAACTATATGTCATGTCACGACAACAACACTCTCTACGATAAGCTGGGTATGTCCATAAACGGTGATTCTGTACAATTTAGAGCTAAGGATTCCAACTTGGTTGCTATTAACAAGTTTGCAGAAACTATTGCAGCTACCTCGCAGGGTATGCACTTCTTCCTTGCCGGCGAAGAAATGGGCCGTTCAAAGGACGGAGATGACAACTCCTACAAGTCACCTGCAGCAGAAAATATGATTGACTGGAATGATGTTTTAAAGTATTCCGACCTTGTTTCCTACTACAAGGGAATGATGGATATTCGTAAGGCTTTTTCACCATTTACAACTGATGATATTAATGTTGGTACTAACCAGTACTTAATTAACTCAAGTCTTACAAAGGATACTGCGCAAATTGCCTATACAGTATCCAATTCCGTTAAGGGTGAATGGAATAAGGTTGCAGTTGTTATGAATAGTGATACTGCACCGGCAAATATAAGCCTTGACTTTGATGCAAAGGTTACAGACGATACACAATGGGTTGTTGTTGCCAACACAGAAGAGGCAGGACTTTCAGCTATTGATGTGGTAAAGGGTAAGGTTATAAATGTACCTGCATCTTCCGCAATGGTACTTGTTGAAAAGAATACATTTGACAGCTGTGCTATTAAATCTGATAGGTCAAAGGTAACTGTTATTAATATGAACACCGATACAAAGAAGGTTATCTCAAAGCAGGTTCTCTACGGAACAAAGGGTACTAAGTACATAACAGAGGTTGACCAGTCCCTTGTAAATCAGTATGAGCTTGGCAGGGTTGTTGGCGAACCAACAGGCGTATTTGGAGATACTGACAAGGAAGTTATATACGAATTTACATCTTATGTTCCTCCTACACTTAAAAAGACCCTTACCGGCAGGGATACAATTTCCATTAAGGACGCAACACTTATTCAGAAACGAGTTGCCGATGTTGTGAAATTTACACCGGAGCAGGAAGAAATTGCTGACTATAATATGGACGGCAAGGTTGATGTTACAGACGCAACCCTTGTGCAGAAGAAGGCAAACCACGATGACCTTGATACCCTCCATACACTGACTGTCAGATATGTAAATAAAAAGACATTAGATGTTATTGCTCCCGACAGACAGTATAAGGTGGTTGCAGGTAAGTCAGGTGAATATGAGGCTGCCGACATTATTGGTTACAAGTATGTAAGCAACTCCGTATCAGATACGGAAAGAGTTGCAACAGTTAATTACACATTTAAAGACCAGTACATTATTTTCTACTATGACGAGGATAACTACGAGACAACACTTCACTTTAAGCATGACGGCGCACTTACATGGACTCCATACCTCTGGACTTGGGCTATTGACCCTGCAACAGGCGCAGATGTGGATTATGATGTAATTCCAAATGCTGTATGGCCGGGCACAGCCCTTACAAAGGGTGCTGACGGCTGGTATGATATAACACTTAAAATTCCTAGTGGCAGTCAGTACTGCGTAATTATCAGTAACAATGGTTCTACACAGACACAGGACTACAAGGGCTATGACGCCAAGGAAATGTGGATTACAATTAAGGACAGTGCTGTATCAGATTCCGGAGATTTCCTAACTTTCAGCACAGTTAATCCTGACGCTTAAAAATACTGTTCTTTATAAAATTTGTTTTGCGCCCCGCTTTTTGCGGGGCGTTTTCTATTTATTAAAATGAAAGTTTAGGTGGACAAACTTGCATATACAAACAATATGAAAAATTGGGGTTTATAATAGGAATTTATAGATAATAATAAAAAAATGCAAAAAAATATTGACAACACCCCATAATAGGGATATAATCATAATTGCAAGAGGACAGAAAGCAAAGTTTATTCCTTTGGAGTCTGTCAAAAAAATATATATTGGACAATGTGGTTCACCTTTAATTTTTGGAGATTTGCACGATTTGTAATTAAATCCTGCAAAACACCATAAAATTAGCGTAGGTGAATTTTTTTATTGCCCAAAGGAGGATTAGGTATATATGAACCCAGGAAATATTGGATTTATGCTGGTCTGTGCGGCCTTGGTTTTCTTTATGACGCCGGGCCTTTCCATGTTTTATGGTGGTCTTGTACGCAAAAAGAACACAGTCAACACCATTATGACATCAATATTTATTATCGGTACAGGAATTGTAATGTGGGTACTGTTTGGTTATTCCCTTTCTTTTGCCCCTACCGATAACGGATTTATCGGTGACTTTAGATGGCTTGGACTGGAGGGGGTTTCTCTGACAGAGGGATATACTGAGGGCGCTTCCATTCCCAATATGCTGTTTAGCTGTTTTCAGATGATGTTTGCAGTTATTACCCCTGCCCTTATTACAGGTTCGGTAGCAGGAAGAATGAAGTTTAAGTCATTATTTGTATTTATTATTGTTTGGTCTATTATTGTTTACTATCCGCTTGCTCATATGGTATGGGGACAAAATGGTTTGCTCGGTTTAGACGGAATACACGCTCTGGATTTTGCCGGCGGTGATGTAGTACATATTAGTTCCGGTGTTTCTGCACTTGTTCTTTGTATTATTCTTGGTAAAAGAAACGATTACAACAGGGCAGCTTACAGAAATCATAATATTCCAACAGTTGTATTAGGCGCCTCACTGCTTATGTTTGGCTGGTTTGGTTTTAATGCAGGTTCTGCCTTGGAGGCAAACGGAATTGCTGTTCACGCATTTATTACAACAGCCGTTTCTGCTGCGGCAGCAATGCTTTCATGGATGCTTTGTGATATATTTATGAGCAAAAAGCCTACCCTTATCGGTGCTTGTACCGGTATGGTAGCAGGACTTGTGGGAATTACACCGGGAGCCGGATTTGTGCCTGTATGGGCAGCTGTTATTATTGGTCTTACAACCAGCCCTGTATGTTTCCTTATGATTTCCTTTGGCAAGAAAAAGTTTGGGTTTGACGACGCACTTGACGCATTTAGCTGTCACGGTACAGGCGGTATTTGGGGAGGCCTTCTCACAGGTGTATTCTCCAGTTCTGCAATTAACTCCGATGCGTGGGACGGTATTATGTATGGCAAGTTTGAACAGTTCTTTGCACAGGTTGAGGGTATTGCTATTACACTGGTGATTGCTGTTGCAGGCACATTAATCTGTTATGCTATTACAAGACTTCTCACAGGCAAAATCAGGGTTAGCGCAAAGGATGAAATGCTGGGACTTGATACAACACAGCACGGTGAAATTGCATACCCGTCGTTTAACGGTCTTGAATAACAGGAGGTATTATTATGGCAGAAGAAGTAACTCTGATTAAGGTAGAGGCTGTTGTAAGAGATGAGGCCTTTGTTGATGTAAAAAATGCCCTTTCTGAAATAGGGGTCAACGGGCTTACAGCCTATCAGGTTGTTGGCTGCGGTGCACAGCGCGGTGCCCGACACTATGTTAGAGGACAGGAGTTTGAGGCACAGGTTGTTCCGAAAATTAAGTTTGAGGTAGTTGTTTCCTCAGAGGAATGGGAACAAAAAACCATTGATGTTATTAAGAAAGTGGCGTTTACGGGACACCACGGCGACGGCAAGATATTCTCATACAACATTAGGCAGGCTGTGAAAATCCGTACGGGAGATACGGGCTATGAGGCAATTCAGACTCTTAAGGATGAAGAGGATTAATAGAGAATAGAAATAGCACCCCGCTGTTAGACACTAAGTGTTTAACGGCGGGGTGCATTATTTTCTTTACATAACAAACTATTTATTCAGCTTTGCATATCTTTTAATTGCATAAAATGTTTCGTCGCTTATGACATGTTCAATTTTGCAGGCGTCCGCTGTAGCTACATCTCTGTCTACGCCGATGTCTACAAAAAATTTTGAAAGCACTGTATGGCGCTCATAGGTCTTTTCTGCAACTTCCATACCCAGTTCGGTAAGGTGGAGATGACCAAGGTTATCCGTGGTAACATAGCCTCCGTCACGAAGAAGTCCCATTGCACGGCTTACGCTTGGCTTAGAATATCCCATTTCTTCACAAACATCTATTGAACGCACAAATGGGTTCCTTTTGCTTAGAACATATATAGTTTCAAGATACATTTCGCCTGATTCTTTTAACTGCATAGTGAACTCCTTAACTTTAGTCTACTATATTCTAACACATATTAATTAAATATGCAAATTTAAAATGTATTAATAGTTAGCACATGATAACACAACAAATGGAAAAATAAATAGTCGATTTAAGGTGGATTTGCTGTAATATATATTTTAGTTGGTTAAAACTAACTAATTTTAAAAGGTCTACGCTTTTTTATTTCTTGCTTTCTACTTTATTACAATGTATTATTAGGGTAGTATTTTACGAGGTTGACATAATGATTAATATTATAAAAAATTTATACAAGGGCGAAAAAACAAGCGATGATGAAATAAAGTATATTCTCGAAAGTGATGACGGTTCAGTAGATCAGCTTTTAATGAGGTATGGTTCAGAAACTGCCGGGAAATACTATGGTAAAAAGGTTTTTCTACGGGGGCTTATTGAGTTTACAAACTACTGCAGAAACAACTGTTACTACTGTGGAATACGCAGGGATAATCTTCACGCTGAAAGATACAGGCTAAGCAAAAGGGAAATACTTTCCTGTTGCAAAAACGGTTATGACCTTGGGTTCAGAACCTTTGTTTTGCAGGGTGGTGAGGACAACCACTATAGCGACGATATGATTTGCAGTATAGTTTCTGCTATAAAAGAGAAATTTGAAGATTGTGCCGTTACCCTTTCCATTGGCGAAAAAAACTATGAAAGCTACAAGGCATATTTTGACGCCGGTGCAGACAGATATTTGCTCCGTCACGAAACTGCAAATGCAGACCACTACGGCAGGCTCCACCCTAAAAATATGAATAGTGAAAATCGGAAAAAATGCTTATATAATCTTAAAAACATTGGGTACCAGGTGGGGTGTGGAATTATGGTTGGCTCGCCCTATCAGACTATGGATAATATTATTGAGGATTTGCATTTTATGCAGGAACTGCGTCCGGATATGATTGGGATAGGCCCTTTTATTCCCCACAGGGACACACCCTTTGGAGACAAGAAAAAAGGCTCTGTAAGGCTTACTCTTAGGCTTATCTCGGTTTTAAGGCTTATGTTTAGAGATGTTTTAATTCCTGCTACAACTGCCTTGGGTACCTTGGAACAAAGCGGCAGGGAAAAGGGAATACTGTATGGTGCTAATGTAGTTATGCCTAATATTTCACCTGTTTATGCAAGAGAGAGATACACCCTTTATGACAACAAAATTTACAGTGGAAGGGAGTCTATAGAGGGTATCGGGGAACTGAAAAAATCCATAGCAAAAATAGGTTACGAGGCTGTTACTGACAGAGGAGACAGAGCGGGTTTCTTTTCAGGCGAGAAATACTAAAGTATTTTTTAAGGGTCGTCCTTTTTATGCCGATTAAATGCGAGTTTAAGGGAGTTTGGTCATAATTTATTAATTTATTTTGATTGCTTTGACAAAAATAGATATTTTATAATGTTTGCATTTTGTTATTATGCACAAAAAAATGATTATTTGTTATGTATAAAATCTATTGTAATAGAAAAAGCTTTGTTATATAATGGTAGTGGAAAATATTGTGTCATAGCGGATTTGCTCCTGCTTTGCTACGAGAAAGTCAATTCGCCATAAAATGACACTGAATAAATGCTATTATAACAGAAGTTTGACGGCAGATTTCCGTTTTAAAATAAAGCATATTGGAGGAATTATGATGTTACCTAAAAAGGAAGTAGTGGCAATGCTCCTTGCAGGTGGACAAGGCTCCCGTCTTGGAGTTTTGACAAAGAAAATTGCTAAGCCTGCAGTGCCATTCGGCGGTAAATACAGGATTATAGATTTTCCGCTTTCCAACTGTACCAACTCCGGTATAGAGGCTGTTGGTGTTCTTACTCAATATCAACCCCTTGTACTTAACGAGTATATTGGCAACGGTGAGCCTTGGGAGTTGGATGGTATGCATTCAGGCGTAACCTGTTTGAGCCCTTATGAATCAAAAAAAGGTTCTGAGTGGTATTCCGGTACGGCTAATGCTATTTACCAGAATATAAGTTACATTGAAAGATATAATCCGGAATATGTGGTTATCCTGTCGGGGGACCATATTTATCAGATGGATTATGCGGACATGATTAAGTTCCACAAGGAGCATGACGCAGCCTGTACTATTGCAGTTATTGATGTGCCTCTTTCCGAGGCCTCACGCTTTGGTATTCTGAACACAAACGAGGACGGCTCTATTTACGAATTTGATGAAAAGCCGGAACACCCCAAAAGCACAAACGCATCCATGGGTATTTATGTATTTAGCTGGAAACAGCTTAAAAAATATCTTATTGAGGACGCTGAAAATAAAGACAGTCACAATGACTTTGGTAAAGATGTACTTCCTGCAATGCTTAACGCAGGGGAGAGAATGTTTGCCTTTCCATTTGAGGGATACTGGAAAGATGTGGGAACGGTGGACTCGCTGTGGGACGCAAATATGGATTTGCTTGACCCAAATCTTAAATTGGATTTGCGGGGCATTTACTCTAAAAATCCAATGATGCCCCCTCACTATGTTTCTGACAACGCAAAGGTGCAGAACTCCCTGGTTTCTGACGGATGCGTTGTTGAGGGAGATGTGGAAAACTCCATTCTCTTTGCAGGCGTTACCATTGAAAAGGGTGCAAGGGTGGACTACTCAATTATTATGCCTAACACTGTTGTGAAGGCCGGTGCGGATATTAGGTATTCCATAGTTTCGGAAAACACAGTTATCGGCAAAGACACAAAAATCGGAGGTAATCCCGAAGATTATGAGGACAAGGACAGTTGGGGCGTTACAGTAATTGGTGATGAGCTACACATTGGAGATAATGTGGTAGTGCCGCCTAACTCTATGATTGGTGAAGATATGGAGGTGCAGTCATGAGCAGGAGCAACAATGTTTTAGGCCTGATTTTTGCCAACACAAATGAATCGACCCTGAGCCAGCTTACCAACAAGAGGACAATGGCCAGCGTACCCTTTGGCGGTAAGTACAGGCTAATAGACTTTCCCCTTTCTAATATGAGTAATGCAGGTATCAATAACGTTGGCATTATAGCCTCTACACATTACTTTAGTCTTATGGACCATGTTGGCAACGGTCATGCTTGGGATTTATCAAAGAGAAAAAGCGGGGTTACTATTCTTCCTCCTTTTTCCGGCAAGAACTTTGACAATGCCATTGAAACGCTGGCTAATCTCCACGGCTATATTGAACACGGAAGTGAGGAAGATGTACTGATTTGTCATACAACTGCTGTTTCCAATATTGACTATCAGAAAATGTACGCACATCACAAAAAAACCGGTGCTGATGTAACAGTATGTTATAAAAATATGGATGTTCAGAACAATAAAAATCATCCTATGGTTATAGATATTGACGAGGATTCAAGGGTTAGAAAAATTCAAATTGACCCTCCTGTTATGGGGGAATGTAATCTTGCAACCGGCTCTATGCTTATTAAAAAGGACCTGCTTATGTCCATTGTGAGAGAGTGCGTAAGTACTAACAATATTAATTACAGAAGGCTTTTTCTTGACTTTGACCTTGAAAAATATAAGGTCTGTGCATATGAGCATAAGGCTTATCTAAAGATAATCTGCACAATGCAGGATTATTACTCGGTAAGTATGGACTTAATGGATAAGGACATCAGGGCGGACCTGTTCAATCCCGAAAGACCTATATATACTAAGGTTCGTGATGACAGACCTTCCAGCTATGGCTTTGATTGTTCCGTCAAGGGCAGTCTTATTGCACAGGGCTGTATTATCAATGGTGAGGTTGAAAACTCTATTATATCCAAAGGCGTTTATATTGGACAGAACACTAAGGTTAAGAACTGCATTATTATGCAGGACTCTGTTATCGGTGACAACGCAACAATCAGTAATGTAATTATTGACAAGGACTGCAACATTGCTGCTGACCAGCAGTTAATGGGTGCTCCGAACTACCCTGTTTACATTGAAAAGGGTTCAGTAATTTCTTAATTTTAAATTCCCTATAGGAGGTAATTGACATGAGAATTTTATATTGCGCCAGTGAGGCAAATCCTTTCTGTGGCAGCGGCGGTCTTGCTGATGTAGCAGGCTCCCTACCACACACACTTTGCAGAAAAGGTCAGGACTGTAGGATTGTAGTGCCTCTCTATGGCTCTATACCTAACGAACTGAGAAATCAGCTTCAGTACATTACTAATTTCTGGGTGCCGGTTGGCTGGAGAAGTCAGTACTGTGGTCTTTTCTGGGCGCAGTGGAATGGTTGTACTTACTATTTCCTTGACAACGAATATTACTTTAACAGAGATTCACTATACGGCTACTACGATGATGCCGAAAGGTTTTCTTTCTTCTCAAGGGCAATTATGGAAATGCTTCCATACATCGATTTTCATCCGGACATCATTCACTGTAATGACTGGCAGACAGCCCTTGTTCCTGTTTATTACTATATGTTCTACAGCCACAATCCTTGGTATTACAATATTAAGAGTGTGTTTACAATTCATAACATACAGTATCAGGGTAAGTATGGCTGGGAGGTTAACACAGAATGTGTAGGTATACCTCCCACAGAAACAAAGATGATTGAGATGGACGGCAAGCTGAACATGATGAAGGGCGCTATTGAGTGTTCTACAAGGGTTACGACAGTTTCTCCGTCATATGCCGCTGAAATTAAAGACCCTTGGTTTGCATATGGTCTTGAATGTTCACTTCAGAGAAACCACTGGAAACTCTGTGGTATTCTTAACGGTATTGACTGTCCGTCCTATGACCCTGCAACTGACTATCAGATTTATGCTAACTACACAAAAGATGATATGTCAGGCAAGGGCATCTGTAAGCAGAAACTTCAGGAAAGACTTAATTTACAGCAGAGTTGGGATACACCTATTGTCGCTATGATTACAAGACTTGTAAGCCACAAGGGTCTTGACCTGGTGCGTGGTGGTATTCGTGACTTGCTCAACACTCAGAAAATGCAGTTTGTCATTCTCGGTTCCGGCGACCAGGAATATGAGAACTTCTTTAACGAGCTTGCCTGGGATTACCCCGGCAGAGTATCGTTCTGTCACGGTTTTGTTCCGGAGCTTGCAAGAAAGATTTATTCAGGGGCTGACATCTTCCTGATGCCATCAAAGCAGGAGCCCTGTGGTCTTTCACAGATGATTGCCCTGCGTTACGGAACAATTCCTGTTGTTCGTGAGGTTGGAGGTCTTAAAGACTCAGTATTTGACTCGGCTGACAACTATGGCAACGGCTTCACATTTAAAAATTATGATATTGCAGATATGTGTAATGCTGTTAAACGAGCCCTTGCAGGTATTAACGATGACTGGGGCTGGCACCAGCTTATGTGGCGTGCAATGATGAGTGATAACTCTTGGGACAGAAGTGCAAACGACTATATCAATGTGTATAATGACACTCTCAACTGGGCATAAGTTTTATAGTATGATTAAGGGCAGTTCTTTTGAACTGCCCTGATTTTATTAGAAGAATTTTGCAGTTTTAAAACACCATTTTTTCATCACATT
>CANROX010000012.1 GCA_947632335.1 uncultured Clostridia bacterium | reverse complement strand
TCCTGCCAGTATTTTGCTGTAATAATATGGGACAAGGTATAAGTGTGGTTGTGCATAACAGCCTTTGGGTATCCCGTTGTACCTGAGGTAAAATAAATTAGCATAGGCTCTGTTGCCCTTGTATCAATACGGCTAAAATTTTCGTCTGCTGTTTCAATTTCCTCAGTAAGATTTACTGTACCCTCCATATTTTTGCGCACAACAAAAACCTTTTTCAGTTGGGGTTTTATACTCTGTGATGTAAGCATATCCTCTGCAGTAGTACCGTCAGGCGTACAGATTGCATACTTAATGTCTGCTGTTTCAATTCTGTAGGTAATATCATCTACTGTCAGCATATTTGTGGCTGGAATTACAACCGCCCCCAGCTTGTGTAATGCGGGCACGATGTACCAGTATTCATAATTCCTTTTAAGAATTACCAGCACCTTATCTCCCTTTTTTATTCCCTGTGCCGAAAGTGCATTTGCCGCTTTATTGCTTAATGTTCCAATGTCGCCAAAGGTAAAAATTTTCTCCTCTTTTTCGGGATTTGTATAAACCATAGCCACATCATTTGGAGCAAGCTCCGACATTTTATCCACTACATCATAGCCAAAGTTGTAATTATCCGGAAAATCAAGTTGAAACTCCTTTAATACTCCGTTTTCATCAAGCTCAACGCTACAAAAATTTTTAAATAACTGCATAATTATTCTCCCTTATTCAGAATAATTATGACAAACAATTTTTATGTCATAATTATAAATAGTCTTACCTAAATTATGACTGTACAGTACATATACAACCGGTCGTCACCAGCTTAATAATATTATAGGATTATTGCCCTGTATTTACAATATGAAACTCAATGCAAATTATAATTTTTGTGCATTATCTTATGCATATTTTGCATAAGATAATTATTTTTTTAGTTTGATATAGATTTTGTACCTATGTTTTTAGCTTTCTAAATCCACCAATATTTTGTCATCAAATAAAAAATGCAAGTAATTTATATACCATAAATTACTATTAATTCTATATTCTAACCATAAAAATTAACTTTTTCGGCTGTTATGAATTATTTTCTGCCAAAAACCATATGATTTTCGCCAAAATTCAATATTTTAAAAATTTATGTGTTATAATAAGCCTGCTGATTTGTTGCAACAATATTTGGCAAAGAACTTTATGGAAGAAAGAGAGGTTTTCAAAAATGAAAACAAAAAAAATTATTATCACAATAATGGCTGTGCTTTGTGCACTATCCTCTTCATTTGCTATGACAGCAAGTGCAAAGACTGAAAAGGGCGTTGTCCATACCATAGCAGTAAACAATACCAAAAATGCTTCATTTAAATCATTAGATGTTAAAATGAAGCGCGAAGGAACTATGTATGATTTTTTTGATAATAACGGACTGACATTTACCTATGGAAGCTCTGTGTCAAAAAATAAATCATATGGATTAAAACAGGGAACAAGTAGGAAAGTTAAAACAAAAATTGCAAAATTCACCCTTGACAAGCAGCCTGCACCAAGAACAGTTAATTACGGTGATGATGTGAAAAAAGGAACATATGATTTGATTTATAAGCATGTTTCAGGAGGTGGATTTACCGACAAAAGAGTAATAACATATAAGAGATACTAATATATATATATTGCCGATTATGTATGCATATATATAATCGGCAATTAAATACAGGAGCTAAAAATGAAAAATTATAATGCTAAATTTTTGGCAAAGGCAAATATAGCAGGAAATACAAAGAGCAAGGCCATAATAATTATAATTGCAATATTTGTAATATCCGTTACCCTCTTTACAAGCTATGGAACAACTTTAACATCGGGAGTAACTGAATTTAAGCATGATTACAAATCCCTGTCTGTAGAAATTACACCGTTTAAGAAAAAACTTGATGAATCAGTAATAAATACCATAAAGGATATGGACCATGTTCATAATGTATTTGACTATAAAAACTTTTTGTATGAAGATTTTGATATCTGCAGTATTGATAGTAAAAAAGCTCCGTCAAACTGGAGCGTCTATGCATATTCCCTTATAGGTGATGAAAAGAGAAATGTAGTTGCCGGAAAAAATTTGGATGAAAGTCCTACATACAGTTGCATTATACCAAGTATGTTTTGCCCATATGAAGATGATTTGGACTCATATAAAAATGTCGATATTGACCCAAAAAGCCTGATTGGAAAAACTTTTACTATTAGTGCCAGTGATAGGTTTGAATTATTATATAATTTTAAGGATGAATATGGAGATATATCAAACGAATTTTATCATGTTCCTCCCCTAAAATTTAATCTTAAAATAGTTGGTGTATATTATTCACCTCCTACTACATATATTGGCCTTGATTCAATATATATTTCTGAGGCTACGGCCGACGATATAACCAAAAGGGAATTGGAAGCCGCAGATATAGACCTATCCTCAAAAACAAACCCTATCAGTATATGGTGGAACAACAAAAAGTTACGCAATCATTATATTATATTGGACGACTACGATAGCTTTCCGGAAGTATATAATAAGGTATCTGACCTTGGCGTGGATTGTACGGAGGTGAGGGATATGGAGATATACGAGAGCATACCTATTATGGCGTCTATACTGTCCTTTTCAAGCGTCTATCTATCGGCCGCACTCATTATTATTTGTATTATTATAATTATACAATCTAATATGGATACCATTATTAAGCGAAAAGGTGAATTGGGACTTTTAAAGGCTATCGGATACAGAAACAGGGATATTTTTAAATTCCTTTTCTATGAACATCTGTCCTTAACCATTAAAGGATTTTTAATAGGCGGAGTACTGTCAACAGCCACAATACTTACTTTAAATCTTGTTTTTTCCAATAAAGATGATTACGGATACCTAATGTATGTTGTTGATTGGAAACTTTTTGCTGTATTAATTCTCTTAGCCTTAATTACTTCAATTATTATCCCCCTGATATGTCAGATATTTATGCTAAAGAAATTAAATAAAATACAACCCAAGGATGCTATGAACAGCAGATAGTAAAAATAGGAATACAAAATGAAATTTAAAAACACAAAATTTTTGGCAAAGGCAAATATAGCAGGAAATACAAAGAGCAAGGCCATAATAATTATAATTGCAATATTTGTAATATCCGTTACCCTCTTTACAAGCTATGGAACAACTTTAACATCGGGAGTAACTGAATTTAAGCATGATTACAAATCCCTGTCTGTAGAAATTACACCGTTTAAGAAAAAACTTGATGAATCAGTAATAAATACCATAAAGGATATGGACCATGTTCATAATGTATTTGACTATAAAAACTTTTTGTATGAAGATTTTGATATCTGCAGTATTGATAGTAAAAAAGCTCCGTCAAACTGGAGCGTCTATGCATATTCCCTTATAGGTGATGAAAAGAGAAATGTAGTTGCCGGAAAAAATTTGGATGAAAGTCCTACATACAGTTGCATTATACCAAGTATGTTTTGCCCATATGAAGATGATTTGGACTCATATAAAAATGTCGATATTGACCCAAAAAGCCTGATTGGAAAAACTTTTACTATTAGTGCCAGTGATAGGTTTGAATTATTATATAATTTTAAGGATGAATATGGAGATATATCAAACGAATTTTATCATGTTCCTCCCCTAAAATTTAATCTTAAAATAGTTGGTGTATATTATTCACCTCCTACTACATATATTGGCCTTGATTCAATATATATTTCTGAGGCTACGGCCGACGATATAACCAAAAGGGAATTGGAAGCCGCAGATATAGACCTATCCTCAAAAACAAACCCTATCAGTATATGGTGGAACAACAAAAAGTTACGCAATCATTATATTATATTGGACGACTACGATAGCTTTCCGGAAGTATATAATAAGGTATCTGACCTTGGCGTGGATTGTACGGAGGTGAGGGATATGGAGATATACGAGAGCATACCTATTATGGCGTCTATACTGTCCTTTTCAAGCGTCTATCTATCGGCCGCACTCATTATTATTTGTATTATTATAATTATACAATCTAATATGGATACCATTATTAAGCGAAAAGGTGAATTGGGACTTTTAAAGGCTATCGGATACAGAAACAGGGATATTTTTAAATTCCTTTTCTATGAACATCTGTCCTTAACCATTAAAGGATTTTTAATAGGCGGAGTACTGTCAACAGCCACAATACTTACTTTAAATCTTGTTTTTTCCAATAAAGATGATTACGGATACCTAATGTATGTTGTTGATTGGAAACTTTTTGCTGTATTAATTCTCTTAGCCTTAATTACTTCAATTATTATCCCCCTGATATGTCAGATATTTATGCTAAAGAAATTAAATAAAATACAACCCAAGGATGCTATGAACAGCAGATAGTAAAAATAGGAATACAAAATGAAATTTAAAAACACAAAATTTTTGGCAAAGGCAAATATAAAGGGAAATCCTAAAAGTACAATGATTACAGTATCAACTTGCTTTTTGGTTATTCTTATGACATTAGTATCCTGTTACACTATTGCTACCACGCAGGCGGTTGATAACTATAAACATGATTACAGAGCAAGGGCTTTGGAATTAGACCCTTGGACAAGAACTTTAGATAAAAAAGCAATAGAGGAAATATCAAATGTCAGTCATGTGCAATCTGTAGTTGAACTAAAGGGTTTAAGAAATTATTACTTTAATATAACTAATATAAGCGGTAACAATGATAAATCTAAAAAGGCCAAAAATCAACTAATTAGTAAGGAAAGTGCTGTTGATATTTGGGGACTTATTGGCAACGAAAAGAGAGAAGTAATACAGGGTCAAAATTTAGAGGAAACACCGGAGTTTAGTTGCATAATACCCAGCCTGTTTAATCCGACAGGGAATGAAGAGGATAGTGACAAAGTTGAATATATTGATGTAGAAAATTTGATAGGCAAAACCATAACCGTCAAGGGCTATAATGATTCACTGTCTTTTATGTATAATTATTCCGGTGATGAAAACGGTAATAAATGGTTAGAACTGCCTGCTGTTGAATTTAAACTTAAAATTGTAGGTGTATACTATTGTGCCCCTACAGGGTTCAGTTATGATGATACAGCACTGGTATCCGAAAAAACAGCTAAATTAATACAACAAATTTCACTAAAAGCCGGAGGATATGATTTATCTTCTAAAGATAATGAAGTGACAAAATGGTGGAACACGCCAAAGTTACATACACACTATGTTGTTGTTGATAATTACGAAAATATACCCAATGTATACAATGAAATAACAAACTTGGGATATTGTTGTTCCGACGAACCGGAAATAATGATAAGTGATAGCATAACGCTGATGGCTAATTTGTTTAAAAATATAGGAGTACTCCTTGTATGTGTGTTAACTGTTTTTACCGTTATGGTGCTGGCTAATTCCGCAATAAATTCATTAAAAAAACGAAAGAGCGAATTTGGCCTAATGAAGGCTATGGGATATAAAAACAGACAGATATTTTTTTGTCTGTTTTATGAACAAATCTCTCTAACAATTAAGGCCTTTATACTAGGGGGACTATTATCAAGTATATTTATTTTGATTATGAACTTTGTAAATAGTCAAAAAAGTTATATTGAAAGGTTATATATAATTGATTGGAGTACTTATTTAATTTTTCTCAGTATTTCGTTAGTTATTGCAGTTTTTGTTCCGCTGCTGTGTCAAGTAATCTTGTTAAGAAGATTAAATAAAATACAACCCAAGGACGCTATGAATAATACATAAGGAGTATAATATGAAAAAAATAGAGTTAAAAAATGTTTCTAAAATTTATAACGGCACTGTAAAAGCGCTGAACAATGTTTCTTTTTCCATAAACCAAGGAGAATTTATTGCCGTAATGGGGCAGTCAGGAAGTGGAAAAAGTACTTTTCTTCAAATTGCAGGACTGCTTGATAAATGCACCTCAGGTGAAATTATCATTAACGGGGAAAATGTTTCCTCCTTTGATAATAACAAACTGGCAAATGTAAGAATGAAAACTTTGGGTTTTGTTTTTCAGGCATTTCATTTAAATCGTCATTTACGACTTTACGAAAACATTATGGTACCTATGCTTATTAACAATGAATACAAAACAAAAGCTGATATGGAAAATAAAGCACAGGAACTTATAGAGCTTGTGGGACTTAGTCACAGAAAAAAGCACTATCCGGGTCAGCTTTCCGGCGGTGAACAGCAAAGGGTTGCTATTGCCAGAGCCTTGGCCAACAATCCCGACTTTATCCTTGCCGACGAACCCACAGGAAATTTAGACAGCGAAAATGAACTGATGATTTTTGAGGAACTGCGTAAACTTGCCGATTCGGGCAAAGGTGTTCTTGTTGTAAGCCACAACGACGCCGTTACTCAATATGCTGACAAAATATATATAATGAAAGACGGAGTTTTAAAAGAAAAGAATGAAGAATAAAAAACTTAATTTATTAATAAAATCATCTATAATCTCAGAAAAGTTTCCTCTCCTCTTTTATTCCCTTTTCATCATTATCTCCACAGTTTTGCTGTCAATAAGTATTAGCATTGTAATTCCCCTTGAAAATAACATAGATGAAAAAATAAATAATCATATTCTCAACAGGGAAATAACAGTCAGCTTTCCAAAAAATCTGTCAAATAAAGATATTACACAAAAGATTAATGAAATCAAAAATATTAAAGATGTGGATTATGTTTATGAAATCCCGGCTGCTATTGACACAAATGAACAGTCCGGCGTCCTTTATGATGATTATAAATTTAATTTTATACATAAAGGTTTTCCCCTTTCAGTTTCTTCAGGCAGGTGTATAAAAGAAACAGAACAGGGAGTTGCCCTAATTCCTAATAAAATCAGGGATTACAATGAGGAAACACAACATTTTAACATTATGCAGGGAAAAGATTTAATTGGAAAAACATTAAAATTTTCCGACATAACAGGTAAAATTCATAATATAAAAATTGTTGGGTCATATGACTCATCAGACCCGATTTTTACTAAGAATGAAATACTTATTCCAAGAAACGAACTGCTAAAATACAGCAAAAATGTTTCAAAGAACACTGAATCAGATTTGTCAGATGAAAGAGGCTATATTGTTGTAACTAAATCTAAATCAAGCCTTGATACTGTTCTTGCAGATGTAGAAAAAATATCCACTGCATATAACACTCCATTAGATATTGATGTAAACACATATAATGTGGCTCTATTTGTTCTGATTGCAGGAACTGTTATATTATCAATTTTAGTAATTTTAGGATTTTATATGTTTTTAAAAAACAATATTGATAATAAGACAATGGAACTTGCCCTATACCGTTCCCTTGGCTACAAGTCCAAAAACATATTCTATATAATTTTCAGCCAACACTTTGTGACGGGGATTATCTCCCTAATCATCGGCTTAGTCCTTGCAGAAGTTCTAAACAGAAATGTAATAAATCATTATATTAATAATCTGGTTGGAAACACATTTATGAAAATGAATATTTATTTGAACATATATCAAATTATTTTCTTTGTAATTGCCCTTATTATTATTCTTTTATTTGTCTGTAAAAAGGCGGTAAAACGCTCTGAAAAAATTGATTTAACAATTTTATTAGCAGAATAAAACACTTCATTTTTCCCATATATTTTTTCTACATTACAAAAGCCCCCTAATGTATTTCTACATTAAGGGGGCTTTTGCTATTTTATAAATCCTGCAAATCCGCTTCAGGTATATCATTTTCAAGGTTATCTCTTGCAAGGTCGTTGTCAATTTCCTTATATACAGGAGATATGGGCCTATCCGATGAATAGGGTGTGGAGTGATAAACCTTTTGTGCAGGAGGTTTTGTGCCGGCTATTATGGGCCTCGCCTCTGTCTTTGTATGCTTTGCCTTACCCTGTATTTCCGGTACAGGGGGAACTTCATTTTTCGGTTCGTTATGTGTTCTGTCTATTCTTTTCATTCCCTTTTTAGCCATAAAATCACCTCATAATCATTATTTGCCTTTTATAAATGATTATGCAATAACAACAGGGCAGGCTGAACCTGCCCTGTTATAACTATGTTTTACATACTCTCCTTGAGAATTGTAATTACATCTTCCCTTGTCAGCACCTTATATCCGCCGTCACACAGGAATGTGGCATCTGCAATTCCCTCAAGCATATCCTCTGTTACCCCTAAATCCGTAATATTAAGTGTAACACCCAGTTCTTTCATCCAGCTTTCCATAGCTAAAAGACCCTCGTCGGCAACTTCCCTGTCGGTTTTACCCTCTGGGTCAATATTCCATACATTGACTGCAAATCTTTTAAACTTATGGAGTCCGCTGTCCATAATAAATCTGTAATACGGAAGTGAAACAGCAGAAAGGGTCATACCGTGGGTGGCGTCTGTGTAAGCACCCACTGCCTGACCTATCATATGAACCTCCCAGTCCGTTGATTTTCCCTTTGCCACAAGGGTGTTTAGAGCCCATGTTGCCGACCACATAATATTACTTCGTGCCTCATAATCCTGCGGGTCAACAACAGCTTTTCGTGAGCTTTCTATAAGGGACTTCATAAGACCCTCGCTGATGTAATCGCTGGTATTGTCGTCGTCGCCTGAAAAATACTGTTCACAAATATGGTTAAATGCGTCATATATACCGGCTGTCATTTGCTTTTTCGGTACTGTAAATGTGTACTCGGGATTTAGAATAGCAAACTTAGGCATTACCTCTTCGCCAAACACATGGCCGATTTTCAGTTTTTGCTCATGGTTTGTAATAACAGAACCGCCGTTCATTTCTGAACCTGTACCAACCATTGTGAGAACACAGCCAACCGGTATAATTCTGTTGTCAGGTTCCTGCATTTCAAGATAATATTTTTTCCACGGGTCGCAATCACAGTAGGCCGAAACAGAAACCGCCTTTGCATAGTCGCAGGTTGAACCCCCTCCTACTGCAAGAATAAGGTCAACATTATTTTCCCTTGCCAGTTTACAGCCCTCATTTAACTTTTTTGCCGTAGGATTCGGCATAACTCCGGGGTCTTCAATAATGTTTTTGCCTGAAATTTTCAGCTTTTCCACAACTGCGTCATAGACGCCGTTTTTCTTAATTGAACCTCCGCCGTAGCAGAGAAGAACATTTTTTCCGTACTTTTTTAACTCCTTAGGCAAATACTCTACTGCATCTTTGCCGAAATAAAGCTTTGTGGGATTGCAGTAACTAAAATTTCCTAACATAATATTTCTCCCTTTTATTAAATATATTTTTCAATATCATTTGCAGAACCGTTTACAAATGCCTCTTCAATTTGTGTATCCTGTGGGACAGAAACCTTCAGTTCCCTAAGAGTATTGCCAAATCCGCTTCCCCCTGATGTGGCAAAGAGCACAATCTTTTTGCCGGAGAAATCATAGCTTTCAAGAAAAGTATTAATGATTGTAGGTGCAACATACCACCAAATAGGGAAACCAAGTAAAACTTCGTCATAGTCTTGGATATTTGCATTATTGTCCATAACGGCAGGTCTAAAGGATTTATCCTTCATTTCCAAAGAACTTCTGGAATTTTTATTCATCCAATTTAAATCCTCTTTAGTGTAGGGCACTTTCGGCTTTATTTCATAAATATCGCCTTTCACCTCTTCTGCCAGTTTTTCCGCAAGCCTTTTTGTCTTTCCGCTTGCACTGAAATATGCTACTAATATTTTGCCCATAATTATCCTCCTTTATAGTTTGTTATATTCTTCATCAGTCACACATTCAAGCCATTCGTTGCTTGTTTCTTCTCCCGGAACCTCTACTGCAATATGGGAAAACCAGCTATCTTTCTTTGCACCGTGCCAGTGTTTTACCTCCGGTGGAATTGTAATAACCGTACCCTCTCTAAGGCTTACAGGGTCCTTGCCCTCCTCCTGGTACCAGCCCTCTCCGGCTGTGCAAATAAGCAGTTGTCCTCCGCCTGTTTTGGCGTGGTGAATATGCCAGTTGTTTCTGCAGCCTGGTTCAAAGGTTACATTTGCAAGGAATACAGGACATTCCTTTGGATTTGTAAGGGGATTCAAATAGCTTTTCCCCATAAAATACCGAGCATAATCCTTGTTGTCACTGCCCTTGCCAAACATATTTGCAGACTTAAACATTTCTTCATTAGTATATTTCATATAACTCTCCTTTTAATCTGTCCATACTTCTTTTGCCATATTGAAAACTGCCCAAGCCTTTGGCCAGCCTGCGTAAAATGCTGTATGTGTTACTATAGCAGAAATTTCTTCCTTAGTTACACCCTTATTTTTTGCATTAATAAGGTGATATTTAAGGGAACTGTCAGTAACTCCCGATGACATAAGGGCAACTACTGTAATAATGCACCTTGTTTTAAGGTCAATATCCTTATTGTTCCAGTTTTCTCCAAAAAGTACATCGTCATTAAAATGTGCAAACTCCGGTGCAAATTCGCCTAAGGCATCTCTGCCTGCCGTTTGTGTAATTTTTTCTTCCATAAATACCTCCTAAAATTTTAAAATATTTTTTATGCAGTTATATGTTATTTCATAGACAGACATTTCTAAAAATTTTATGCCCGCCTTATCCATAGCATTCCTTTGCTTTTCCGTCACCACGGTATATGGATATATGCCAAAGAGAAATGGGTAGAAAGTGTAAATAAAATTCTGCACCCTGCTCTGTGACATTTCGGGAAAGTACTTATTTAAAGCATTTTCAATAGCCTTGATGGAGTTTCCGTAGGCAACTTTAAATTGGGCAAGATTTTCTTCCCTGCTGTTGCTTTCCATATCGTAGTGGTTCATAGAAAGGAGCTTTAAAAGCAGTGACCTTTTTTCAAGGGTAAGGGCCAGCATATCTGCAAAATCTTCCTTAGTCATAGCATCATTTTCACTCATTTTATTTTCGATACTCTCTGTCCAAAGCTCATATTCCCTCTGCAAAAGTGCTAAAAAGATTTCCTCTTTAGTCTGAAAATAATTATAAATAGATGTTCTTGTGAAGGAAGTGACATTCCCAATTTCTTTAATGGTAATTTCCCTGAAACCCAAAGTTTTGTAAAGGGTTTTACAGGCATTTATAATTTCTTCCCTCCGCTTGTTTGTAAGTTCCGGCGAACCCTTAGGCATAATTTTCCCCCATTTCTATTCTGACACTGTGTTACTTTAATTATATAATAACTCTATTCTGACATTGTGTCAATACATTTGTAAATTTTAATTTAAAAAAACACCCTACAGTTTAAAATCTGTAGGGTATTTTACTAATCAAAAATATCGCTCTCAATACTATAAATATCCCCAAGGCTGAGGGTTTGGTTCACAATCTGTATGGTGAGCCTTGGTATATCAATCTTTGTCAGCATACCTGTCACCTTAATATACTGGCCCTCCTGTTCTCCGCATTTTTCGTTTTCCGTATGTGAATTTTCCCGAGAATTAAAGTATACAAGGGTTACAACAGGGTGGTCGTCATTCCAAAGTCTGTCCAAAAGTATCTGTATTTTAAGGTCCAGTTCCTCCTTAGTATCCTCGGCAAGCTCTGCTTTAGCAACAGTAATTTTTTGCCTTTCTGCAATAGCCTTTCCATAGCCTTTAAGGGCGGCAAAGGGTGCAAAAATCTTGGCTCTGTTTTCCCTCGCCATTCTGTTCTTTCTCTTAAACTCAGGCACAATATTTATAATATCCTGATTGTCATTATAATTTTTACTTATACCCATTATGCATTGTGCCCTCCTATCTGTGTATTCCGTTCTATTGTTGTTCCGCAATCCAAAAGATTAAAGCCCTTTAGTACAGCATTTTTTCCAAATCTATTTTGCAAACCCACTATTGTTTCCTGTATGCTCCGTTCATTTTTAGTTTTTAGGGGATTTGAAAACAAATCATACTGAACATATTTTTGCTCTATTACCCTGTTTGCATTAATTGTAATCCGCCTTACAAAAAGCTCTTTGTCAATTATCCTGTCAAAGAGTTTCATAACCGCTCCAGTAATTTTTTCTGTTGAAGATGTAAAGTTGTCCAAATTTACAGTTCCACCTGAGGGGGCAGGTATCAGTCTGCCGTAGCGGTCATAGACCGCACTTTTCCTTTCAATTTTATTATCTCTGTCATATCCAATATTAAGGGTAACTGACGATGTGGCAAGCCCCTTTGCTACCAAATCCAGCACAAGAAGTTCTGTCATCTCTCTTACAATAACTCTGGTTTCATCTGCACTGTAGGGTTTGGAGAGAACCTGTCCGCTGGTAAGACTGTTGATTTTCGGCCTGTAATTTTTAATATCCTGCAAGGTACAGCTTTCGTAACCCCATGCGTGGTCAATGATAAGCTCCGCATTTACACCGAAAATCTTATATAAAACATCTTCTGCAAACAGGGAAAATCTTGCTACATCGGCCATAGTAAACATACCGTTTTGATTAAGCCTTTTTTCTGTGCCTGAACCTGTCATCCAAAAATCCGTAAGGGGTCTGTGATTCCAAAGCAGTTTTCTATAGGACATCACATCTAACTGTGCAATTCTTACTCCGTTTTCGTCCGGCTTTGAATGTTTTGCCACAATATCCATAGCAATTTTGCAAAGATAAAGGTTAGGGGCAATTCCCGCTGTAGCGGTTATACCTGTTTCAGCAAGTACATCATTGATTATCATTTTTGTAAGCTCTCCGGGGGTTTTCTTATACATAAACAGGTAGTTTGTTACATCAATAAAAACCTCATCTACGCTGTAAATATGAATATCCTCCTTGCTGACATATCTTAAATATATGGAGTAGATATTTGCAGAGTATTCCATATACAGTCCCATTCTTGGCTTAGCTACAATATATTCAAGTTCCCTGCCTGTGGTCATTTTAATTTCTCTTGCCTTTTCAACAACCTCAAAAAGTCTGCTTCTGCCGGAAAGTCCATATGCCTTTAGGGGCGGTGTAACAGCAAGACAAATTGTTTTTTCTGTTCTGCCCTCATCAGCCACTACAAGATTTGTTTTTAAAGGGTCCAGTCCCCGTTCAACACATTCTACAGAGGCGTAAAAACTTTTAAGGTCTATTGCAATATATGTTTTGTCCAATATTTTTCTCTCCTTATTAGAACAAATGTTCTATGATTATTATAGAACATATTTTCGGATATTGCAATAGAAATTTTTTCACTGTCCTTTTTAGGGTACTTATAAAAATAAATTTCAAGTAAAAGGGTAATTATTCTTTAATATATTTAGATAGATTATAGATAAACCATAAATTTGACAAAGTTCGTAAGAAGGTCTATAATTATTGTGTATTGTCAGATTTTTATTCTGTCAAATTAGCGACTGGTAAACAGGAGTAAAAGGGGAAGTTAATAAAATGAAAATGCTTGTCGGATATACCGGATTTGTGGGAAGTAATATAAATAAGTCTCAAACTTTTGACTTTCTTGTAAACAGTAAAAATATTGAGTCTGCATATAAATTAAACCCGGAATTACTTATTTATTCAGGCGTTCCCGCAGAAATGTTTTTAGCTAATAAATATCCTGAAAATGATAAAAAAATAATTGAAAATGCCAAGGAAAATATACGAAAGATAAATGCCAAAACTACCGTGTTAATATCCACTGTTGCAGTATATGAAAAAACAAAATTTGTCGATGAAGATTATACCATTGACGATAGTAAACTTACACCCTATGGTAAAAATAGACTGGATTTAGAAAGATGGGTTGAAAACAACTGTAAGAAACACCTAATAGTTAGACTCCCTGCTATTTTTGGTGATAATCTTAAAAAAAACTTTCTGTATGATTACATAAATTTTATACCTGCAATGTTAAAGGAAAATAAATATAAGGAGTTATCTTTATTAGATGAGGTTATAAAATTTGGATATAAAAATATGGAAAATGGATTTTATAAATGCATTGTTACTGATTTGGATAAAAGAAAAAAATTGAGACAAAGCTTTGAAAGGGTAGGATTTTCAGCCTTGAATTTTACAGATTCAAGATCAGTATATCAGTTTTTTGATTTATCTCTTCTTTATGAATATATTATAAAATGTATTGAAAACAATATAAGGAAAATTAATATTGTAACACCACCATTAAGTGTAAGTGAAGTTTATAAATATCTATCTAATAAGGAGTTTAAAAACTTTTTACCTAAAGAACCGTTTTACTATGATATAAGAACTAAATATACAGCAAACGGGTATATAATGAGTAAAAAAGAAGAACTGGAATACATATCTAATTTTGTTGACCATATGTTGTCTAAATGAGGACGTGATTTAAATAAAACTTTCAATCTCTAATTTAGCGTGGAATTTTGAAGACAATGAAAAAGTGTATGGTTATTTATGCAGGAAAGGATTTTCTGGAATAGAAATTGCGCCAACTAAAATTTTTTCCAAAAAACCGTACGAACATATTGATGAAGCTGTGGATTACGCATTAAATTTGTTAAATAAATATAATTTGTTAATAAGTTCAATGCAGTCTATATGGTATGGAGAAAATGGAAACATTTTCAATTCATCTCTTGATAGAGAAAATCTTTTACTATATACATTTAAAGCCATTGATTTTGCATCTGCTATAAATTGTAAAAACATTGTTTTTGGCAATCCAAAGGCAAGAAATAAGGGATGTGCTGATTGTGATGATGCCGTTGAAGAATTCTTTTGTAAGATTGCAGATTATGCAGTTGTTAATAACACTCATATTGCATTAGAACCCAATCCGGTTATTTATAATACTGATTTTATAAATTATACATATCAAGCATTTAACTTTTGTCGGAAAATTAAATCAAATAATTTGATGGTAAATGTGGATTTAGGTACTATGATTTATAACAGAGAATCAATTAATTTAATAAAGGAAAATATTAGTCTAGTAAATCATATTCATATATCTGAACCTTATCTTGCAAAAATTCAAAAACGCGATTTACACAGAGGTCTTAAGGAGTTAGAATACGATAAATTTATTTCAATTGAAATGGGTTATCAAGAGAACATAAAAGATATTTTTGAGACAATAGATTATGTATGTGAGGTTTTTAAATGAAAAATTCTATAAGAACAGGTGTTCCTTTTTATACCATTGATGAAATTTTTCCCAAATCACAGGATTATTGTATATTAATTCCTATACTAAATGAAAGGGGAAGGATAGAGAAGGAGCTAAATAGAGCAAAGAAATCTAATATACATGAAGTTGCTGATATAATTATATGTGATGGCGGTTCGACTGATGGTTGTACTAACCTTTCTATTTTAAAATCATTAAATGTTAATACCCTACTGACCAAAGTCGATAAGGGAAAACAGGGTGCACAGTTGAGGATGGGTTTTGACTGGGCAATAAAACAAGGTTACAAAGGATTTATTACTATTGATGGCAACAACAAGGACAGCATAGAGGATATACCTAAGTTTATAGGAAAACTACAGTCAGGATATGATTTCATACAAGGTTCAAGGTTTATTAAAAATGGAAATGCAGTTAATACTCCAATATTCAGGCTCTTATCTGTAAGATTAATTCACGCACCAATAATAAGTATTACAGCACGCAAGCGATATACAGACACTACTAATGCCTACAGAGCTTATTCAAGGAGGTATATTACTAATACCAATGTTAACATTTTCAGAGATGTTTTTGATACCTATGAGCTCCTTGCGTATTTGTCTGTAAGGGCAGATCAGTTGGGATTAAAAACCTGTGAAATACCTGTTACTAGGGAATATCCCAAAAATGAAGAAATTCCAACTAAAATAAAAGGAATAAAAGGTAATTTAAATTTATTTAAAATCCTTATTCAAAATTTGTTTGGAAAGTATAAACCCTCGGAAAGGTGATAGATGTGAAATCAGTTTATAAAAAAAGGATTTTATGCATAACTACTATTTTAAGTTTTATTGCATCTATATTCTTTGGTTATTGTTTTATCTTTTTTAAAAATAGTAAAATTACAGATTTTTCAAATCGCATCTTATCTGCTGCATCATCTAAAAATGTAGATATATCTGCGGTAATAAAGAATTATTATATTTTCCTTATTTTCTCTGTCATATTTACTATTAGTTTTTGCCTTTTATTTCAAAAAAGAATTTCCGTATTGCTAAAAAATATAATTGCTTGTATAAAAAAAATAATCGAAGTCTTTGTAAATAAGTATATTTTGTTGTGTGGCTGCATCTCCTTATCAGCTGCAATCACGGTATATAATTTATCGGTCCATTTTGGTTTTAGAGTTCTGTTTTCCGCTCTAATCTCACTTATATTTTTTTTAGTTGCCTTCTTTGTCACAAAAATACTGGTGACAAAATTATTTAAAAACCATTTTAGTAATATTTTAGATTTAGTATCAGCAATAGCAGTTGTAGAATTATTTAGCGTTTTTTATTCATTTTATTTGCAAAATTTTAAATTGACCTTACTAAGTATTGTTTTTTTTAATTTTATCATTTTTGCTGTTTATTTCCTAAATAAAAAATGTATAAATGAATGGAAACTTAGTATCTTCACTTTTTGGTTAGGCAGCTTTTTATGTGAACATATTTCTCTCAGTGTATTTTTTTCCCTATTCTGTGCATATGGCATGTTTATTTCACTGCCATTAGTCATTTTAGGTAATGGAATAATTTTAATTTATAAAGGTGATTTTTTTTCGTCTAATATTGACCTAGTTAAAAAAATTACATTTTGTCTTTCAATATTGTGTATTTCCCTAGCCTTATTTATTGAGGTTTTATATACACTTCATTCCTATGACATTAGTAATTTTTATGCTATAGTAGTTATGGTGCTACTTGTACTTTTCCCGTTAATATTATCTATTCTTTTTGTAAAAAGTAATATAAGTTTAAACGAGGGTAAACTATATTTTTTAATAATTACTGCAATAATAACTTTTGCTTATATAAGAAACTATTCTTATGAATTTGCACTTTCCCTATTTGAGGATGCAAACCATGGCTTATCCTTTTCTGAATTTCACCTTTTTGATGAGTATCCTATGATAGATTCATTTGATGCACATATGCTAAGCAGATTTATTTTAATGCAAATATATCAATTAATAAATTCAAAATATATAGTCGCTTTAAGTGTTCCATACTCCTATATTGTCAATATACTAATATTTTTATCCTTATATTACATATTTAAAGAGTTTATTGGCAGTCGGAATGCTTTTTTAGTGACTCTAATTTTACCTTTTTCTAATTTATTAGATATTTCTAATTTTATTAACTATTATTGGTTAGGTTTTTTATTAATTGCATTTTATCTATTTTGGTTAAAAAAGATTAATAATAAAAATACATTAATTGCTAATTTTGTTTTTTGGATAATCGCTGCATTCAGTGTTGTATATATGCTGGATGTAGGTGCAACTTTCGGCATATCAATGGTAGTTTGTGCTATAATTTATTTTATTAAACACAAACGTTATAAGGAGCTTCGAAAATTTATTTTATCTGGTATATTTACAGCGGTAATTTTACTTTCGGTTTTTATATTAATTTTTGTTGTAAATCAGGTAGATTTTAAGACATGGTTAACAAACTTCTTTAACTCTGTTTCCTCTAATCAAAACTGGGCATTAGGCAAAATTTATAACGATAAAAAACATATAATTCACTGCATTTTTACATATCTTATTTTACCGATTATAACCATAGCTGCTGTCCTTATCGCAAACAAAAATAAAATCATAGAAAATAAACTTAGTGTATTATTTATTCTTTTATTTGCCTTTTTTTTGAACGCATCACGAATTATAACTAGACACAATCTTATGGAAGCATCAAATGCCTTGTTTATTTTTGAATTTATTGTATTGTTAATAGTATTAATAAGTGCAATAAAAAAGAAATTGGATATAAATAGGAATGGAAATTATAAAATTACTCTTATTACGCTTATATTGTTATTACCATTATTATTTTATTATCCATATATCGGTTTGACTAATAGTGTGACCGACAGACTTAATATAAATTTAAAAGAAGTATCATCTTCAATAAATACTGTCTTGACAAGTAATAAAAAACAACAACTTAATAAAGAACAAAAGGAAAAAGTTGATAATTTAAGACACTTTTTTGATTTAACGCTGGATAATAATGAAAGTTATATTGATTTTACAAATAATTCAGAGTTATATGCTTTATTAGGTTTAAATAATCCTGTTTATGTAAACCAATCTCCGGGGCTTGTTAATGGGGAAAAGGGACAAATACAGTTTTTAAATGAACTAAAAAGAAAAAAATTACCATTTACATTAATGCCCTTGGAAGATATATACTCAGCCTATTCTTTAGACCATATTTTAAACTCCGATAGATATTACCTCATTACTGAATACATTTGTAATAATTATGTGCCACTTTGTAAAGTAGATAGTTATGCAATTTGGTGTCTGAAAAATGACTATTCACACTACATTAATTTAATTGGGAATCAGTATGAGTTACTTATGGATTATTTTTATAATGATAGTGATTACTATATCCATAACTTAGGGTCTATCCCCTACTTATGGTCAAATTATGATTCAGATGTTAGTACCGTTTCCAATAAAGTAAAACTATCGAAAAGCATTAATAACAAATACATAATTGACTATAGTCTAATAAATCAAAGCCAGGGTAATTACCTTATTTTTGATATTACTTCTAAATCGGATACGGATATTGACCTTACCCTATCAAATGATGAGTATAAAGGAAAAGAAGTTTGTTATAATTTTTCACTATTAGGAGGAAGACATACATATAAAATTAGAGTAAGCAGTGATATTACATGGTGTTCAAAATTATTGGACATTATGACAATAAAAGAAAATGAGTATTTTTCAGTTAATAGCATATATGTATGCAATGGGGATGTGGTAAATTCATGAAAAGTTATGACAAAATAATAATTGGTGCCGGTTTATATGGCCTATATTCTGCACTATTCTGCGGAAAAAAGGGACAAAGAGTAATTGTTCTTGAAGCAGATGATGCACCATTTAAACGAGCAACGTATATAAACCAGGCTAGGGTACATATGGGTTATCACTATCCACGCTCAGTTACAACCGCACTTAAGTCAAAAAAATATTTTGATAGATTTAATAGAGATTACGGTTTTTGTGTCCACAAAGAATTTGAACAAATCTATGCAATTAGCTCTAAATTCAGTTGGACAAATGTTGCACAATTTAAAAAATTCTGTACATATGCGGACATAAGGTGTGATTCAGTAGTTACTGATAATTATTTTAAATCCGGTATGTGTGAGGGTGCATTTCTAACCACAGAATACACCTATGATGCACATATTCTCCGGGATTGGTTTTTGGGGGAAATCAGCCAATATAATAATGTCGAAATAGTATATAATGCTAAAATTTCAAAAATTATAAACAGAAACGGACAGTATGAAATTACATATAATTTGGGTACTGTTTGTTCTGAATATATCCTTAATTCAACATATAGCGGAATTAATCAAATTCATCGACTTGCAGGATTTGCGCCATTCAAAATTAAATATGAACTTTGCGAAATTATCTTATGCGAAGTATCAAATAATTTTAAGGATATTGGGTTTACAGTAATGGATGGTCCATTTTTCTCCATTATGCCATTTGGAAAAACCGGATATCATTCACTTACTTCAGTAACTTTTACACCACATATGACATGTTATAACGATGTTCCAACATTTGATTGTCAGAAAAAATCATTAGGTTTATGTAACTCTTCACAAATAGGAAATTGTAATGATTGTGTTGCAAAGCCGGTAAGTGCATGGCCCTATATGTCAAAATTGGCTAAAAAATATTTAAAAGATGAACTTGAATTTAAGTATTCAAAATCTTTGTTTTCAATGAAACCCATTTTAAAGGCCTCGGAAATTGACGATTCCAGACCTACAGTAATAAAAATTCTTAATAAAAATCCTACATTTGTAAGTGTTCTTTCGGGGAAGATTAATACGGTTTATGATTTGGATGAGGTGTTGAGTTTATGATAATTGAAAAAGAGAAAAATTTTGTTTCAGTTGTAGTCTATCTACGTAACAGTGAAAAATATATTGCAGAATTTATTTTGTCACTATGTAATTTAATTCATAAAAATTTTATAAACTATGAATTGATTTGCGTAGATGATGCATCAAGTGATAATACTGCAGATGTAATTAAAAGTATTTCAGGTAAAATGGATAAGTGTGTTATTTCAATAATTAGACTCAGCCATTATCATGGATATGAATCTGCTATGAATGCGGGGGTTGATTTAGCAATTGGTGATTATGTATTTGAATTTGATAATCCGTATATTGATTATGATTTATCCCTAGTAATGGAGCTCTACAGAAAATCCTTAGAAGGATATGATATAGTTTCTGCTAGTAATTCTAACTATAAAAAAATGTCATCAAAACTTTTCTACAACACATTTAATAATGCGGTAATGTCCCAGTATAAGATTAATTCTGAGACATTTAGAATTGTTTCCCGACGAGCCATTAATAAGGCTTATTCTATAATAAAAACAGTTAAATTTAGAAAAGCCGTTTACGCTAATTGTGGATTAAAGTCAATCTGCATTTATTACGACGGAGAAAAACATGGAAAAATTAAATCCGATAATAATTATCGTTCTGAAACAGCATTAACATCATTAATACTATTCACTAATGTTGCCTACAGGGTTTCCGTTATAATTAGCATTATTATGATGGTTGCTACTATACTTATGGGAATATATGCATTGGCAACCTTTGCCTTGGGGAATGTGGTAGAAGGTTTTACCACAACAATGCTTGTAATAACAGGGTCATTTTTTGCTGTATTTGTACTCTTTGCAATCGTTATAAAATATTTATCGGTTATAGTACAATTAATATTTAATAAAGAGGATTATAGAATTGAGTATATTGAGAAAATTTCTAAGTAACGGTGGTATTATATGACCAAATCAAGAAAACATATTATTATTTTATTTTTTATTTCTTTAATAATTGTTTTAATTTCCTCTCTTATAAGATTACCAAGTAATTTGGACACCGTTAATTTTACTAACTCTGATGCAACATATCATACATTGTTAACTATGCAGGCATATGATGAAAATGATTTTACCATACACAAGTTTCTTCCAATCGTTACTTTTGGAGATGAAACTGATAAGTATATCCCATGGGGAGCAACTATTCCCGATAATCATGGTAATTATTATTATACCTCTTTCTCACCAGCGGGATATATTTTGCCGTACCTCTTCTGTAAAATAACATTTCTCCCTATATCATTAAATAGTCTCTACATATTTAATTGTTTACTTTATTTAATTTCCGTATTTTTGATGGGTATCCTTGTTTATAAAATATTTAAAAATACTCGGTACAACAGATGCCTTTCAATTTTCAGTATGATAATTTATGCCTTTATGCCTGAAGTATTAAGGTCTATGGGGATAGTGTATTGGTCACAATCTGTAATGCAGGTAACGTTGTTATTACAGCTTATTTTATTCTATGACATATATAAGCCAGGCAGAAAACGAAGGGGAAAGAAAACAATAGTATTTTTTCTGGTATTGTGTCTAATAAATCCATATATAGAATGGTCAGGTTATGTGGCCAACATGGGTTATGCATTTGCTTTTCTTTTTATTTACCGAAAAGATATTAAAAAGGGTATTACAAAGGCTGTAACTGTGTTATCTTTAACTTTTTTGTCTTTCTTATTGTTTTCACTACATTATTTAACTACTGTTTCTCTTATAGATTATTTGGAAGCCCTTCGTAGTCGATTTTTTGTTAGAAATATTACCGATTCAATGGGGTTTGTTGAATTGGTAAAGGGTTATATTTACTCTTTCCCTTTAGAATTGCTACTTATAATTATTCTATTCATAGTTTTAATAGTAATCTATAAGGGATTTAGCTTTATTAAAAATGGAACCTTTTATAACAACAAAATAATTTATATAGTAACACTTTTTCCGGTTTTAGAAAACATTATTATGAAACAACACGCTGTTGAATACACATATGATAGAATGAAATTTTCTTTTATAATTGTTTTAATTATTTGTGATGAACTAAATCTAATTTTTCAAAAAAATAAACTTAGTTATTGTATAGCAATACCTATTGTTTCTTGTTGCTTAGTGGTCAGCTGTGTTTTTAGTAGCTATTATCAATTAAATTATGGTATATGGGATGCGTCATATCGTACTAACAATGAAATCCTTGCTAATTATTGTACGAAAAAATATGACAAAGAAAATAGTGTTTATGGACTGAACGGCTTACCTGTAAGGGGCTATGTCAATTTATTATATCATAGATCTATTTATGAATTTTGTGATCTAAAATCTAATATTCAATTCGCCTTAGATAAAAACAAACGGTATGCCGTTAACCTTATCGTTTCAGACCCAAAAAATTGGAATATGTACCTATTCAATAAATGTATAATTTATGATACAAAACTGAGGAAATACAATATTGTTTCAATAAAAAACAAAAAAATTACTGAACAATTAAATTTAACTTATGAGGAAATTTTATGATAAATTCTTTAAGAAAAAATTATAAAGGCATTATTTTAATGTTTATTTCATCAATATGCGTATGTACCGGCCAAATGTTCTGGAAATTATATGTCAGTGGACATATCTTATACTTGCTCTTAGGTTTTGGTTTATATGGAGTTGGAGCATTCATTATGATTATTGCATATAAATTTGGGAGTCTTTCCGTTTTACAACCAATGTTGAGCCTTAATTATATATTTACTGTATTATTAGCATATTTTGTGTTGGATGAAATTATATCTCTGTCTACTATAATTGGCATTATCCTTGTATTTATTGGAGTTCTCTTGATAGGTACCGGAGATGAATAGCTTGTCAATTTATTTTTTAGTAATTCTTATGACAATCATAGGTTCTGTAGCATCCTTGTTTCTCAAAAGGGCATCCAATTTTAAAAACATAAAAGAATTATTTGTCAACATAAATCTATATATTGGTGCCCTATTGTATATTTTGTCTGCTGTAATAAATATAGTTGCGTTGAAATTTCTTAATTACTCTACAGTCTTACCTATGACATCCCTTACTTATATATGGACCATGATTATTTCGTATTTATTTTTAAAGGAAAAAATAAGTTTTAAAAAAATGGTTGGGGTTAGTTTTATCTTTTCAGGGTGCATTTGTATTGCAATATTTTAAATGATGTAAACTATATTTTTGTCCTTTTTGATTTCTTTTCTATTACCTTTTGTTTTTTTCTGTTTACCCTATTACCATACATCAAAATTCTCCACTTTAGCAGGGATAAACGCAAATGGACAAACTCACATTGTGATAAACAGTACCGATAAAAGCAAACCTCGTATGTTATGATGTAAATATGATAGGATATTCTTATAACAGATAAATACAAGCATATATAAATATGGCGTCAGCAATTATTGTACCAAAGATATTGAAATGCCAACATTATATTTATTGTTAACAGCAAAGATATAGGGCATTAGTGGAATGCATGGTAAAACATATTGTTGTCGCAAAGTGCCTAATGTATTAGGTTAATTGCTTAAAACTTAAATGTTTTTAATCTTAAACAATTTAAATATATTACCATTTCGCCATTATACTCTGTTCACCTGTATTTTTCTGTCCTTTCTCTCTTTAATCATACGGGCAATATAGACAGCAGGCGTATCACAAATACTTGTTACAATAAAGATTACATAGCTTGAAAGCATAATACTTATGAGTGTACCAAAATCATAAATGCCCAGGAATGCCATAAGTGTAAACAGCGCCGTATTTAAAATCTGAGAAATAAGAGTTGAGCCGTTATTTCTAATCCACAAAAATTTTCTTTTGTCACCACACCTTTTTTCCGTAAGTTTCCACCATATGTGATAGAGCTGCACATCAACTATCTGAGAAATTGCATATACCACCAAAGAAGAAATCATCATTCTTGGCGTATTTGAAAATACTGCGGAAATTGAGGGCATTACCCAGTCGTTTTCTGACGGGGTATACAGCATCCAGCTTTGAGAAATTAATATAAAAAATACAGATGTAAATATGCCGATGCCAACTGCCCTGTTGGCCTCTTTTTTTCCCTCAGTTTCACTTAAAATATCTGTTATAAGGAATGTAACGGCAAAGAAAACATTACCCAAAGTCTGCTCCATACCAAATGCCCTTACCATAATAAGGGCCTCTATATTGGCCGTGATTGTGGCAATAGTTGTAACGGCATATAATCCTGCTTTTCCAAAAAAACTGTATGCAAAGAGCGCCGCCCCAAAAATAAGTATTAGCGAACCAACAAGCAAAAGTGCATTAATCATTTTTAAAAACCTCCTGTACCTTATCTCCAACACCAAAATCCAGGTTATCCATAAGTATATCGACTCTGTCATTGTCTATGTATTTAGGTGCAATTTTATCTTTAAATATACTGATAACCCCACTGTCCGGTTTAACAGTGGTTGAGTTATCACACATAATATTGATACAAACCCTGTCAAAATACTTTAGGCCTGTTTCAATATCCTTTTCCATACTCTCCTTGGTCTGACCTATAATACCAAATAAAAGACATATCTCCTGTGCATAGACAGCAATTTGTTCCGGAGACGCCTCACCAAAACCCTTTTTTAATATTTTTTCTCTAAAGTTTCTGTCAAAGGTTTCCACTCCCGTTTTAATAACAACCTTTACACCAATATGTCTGAACCTTTCTCTTAGAGCAGGTACTTCCTTTCTGTGCATCCAGTGGCTCTCAAAATGCAGGGTGGTTATGCCCTTATCTTTGCAGACTTTTTTAATAAGGTTCATTGTTTTTTCATCAAGGTCACAAAAGCTCCCGGAGTTTATAACCTCCAGTCTTTTGTACTTTCCTGTAACCTTTTTAAGCTCCTGTAAATTAAGAAGGTAGTTTTCCTCCTCATTATCACACCTATCAAGGTGATAGTCGCAGAAAGTACAAATCTTCCACTTACACCCACTTCCCCTAAGCAAAACAATCTCTCGGGGATTTTTTTCCTTAACAACACTGTACCTTTCCATTCTTCCTCCTTTTCGGAAAAGGCAAAACAAAAAGGGCGCACTACGGCGCCCATAAAAAATTTTGCTATAATCCGTAGTTTTATTTAGCGTCAGGATGGTTCCGAACTGACGGGCTACTAAATTAACCATAGAAATTATATACTATACCTATTAAAAAATCAAGATAACTGAAATATTTATCTTGACGGGGGAAAGTATATTATGTAAAATCAAATTAAGGAGGTGTTTTTATGAAAAAAATTATTTCTATAATTATGATAATTACAATGTTTACAGTTCTCTTTGGCTGTAGCACAGAAAAGGAGGAAAAAAAGGTGAACAGCGGAACAGGACACCAAATATATATTAGAGATGGCTATTCAAAGGAAATCAAAGCCATATTCACCAGTACAGAAAGCAACGCCACAGAAACCGTTACCCTTGAAAAGATAAAAGAAGGCAAGGACTACAACACTTTCAGCTGTAAGGGCGATACTAAAAAATATGACAGGGTGCAGTTTATCGGCGACGATGTAGACAAGTCTATGATATTGGCATTTAATGATTATGTAAACGGCTACCACTTGAAGGCCGGTTCAAATCAGGGCAATACAGGTATTCCATTTGTATATGATAATCCTGAAAAGGAAATAAATTTTAAAACGGTATCCCTTAAATACGGGGACACAAAGAAAAAAATTTTCATTTGGACGCCCGATGATTATAATAAAAATAGTAAAGATACAAAGTATTCTGTCATCTATATGTGCGACGGACAAAATCTTTTTGATTCATATTCCACAAATTATGGCTGCTGGAATGTTGCGGAAAGCGCAGAGTCTATGATGGCTAACAGCAATCATAAATGTATTATTGTGGGCATTGATGACGGTGACGGCAACCGTGACAGCGAGCTTACCCCGAATATAGGCAAGCTGTCCCCAACTGCCGGCGAGGAGTTTGTAAACGGCACAGGCAAGGTTTACTGCGACTTCCTTGTAAACACTGTCATGCCCTATATAAGCAAAAACTACAATGTATACACAGACAGGAAAAACACATCTGTCTGCGGAAGTTCTTCCGGAGGAATAGAGGCATTTTATATAGGCATGGAACATCCGGACAAATTTAGTTCCATTGGGGCTCTTTCTCCTGCATTTTTGCTCTTTGAAGAAGATGTATGGGACAAATATCTTAAAAAGATTGATTTTAAGGGAAATCACCCCCTTGTATACATCTATAACGGACAAGGCGACCAGCTTGAAAGCGAGCTTTATGTAGGTGCAAAGGATATGATAACCTATCTTGAAAAAATAAATTATCCTGCTGATAAGGTTGTTTTCAAGGAATACAAAGAGGCATCTCACAATGAAATTTTCTGGAGAGCCATATTCCCTGACTTTCTTAAATACACTTTTAGGTAAAACTTTAAATAAAATTGGTTGACAAAACCACCCTAAAGGAATAAAATAGAATTTGAACAGCGTTGACAGGGACAGGATGTGACCGCTTACCTATAGAGAGTTGCTGTGTGGTGGAAAGCAACGGCAAAGGTCACAGCAAATCACCCTTGAGCCGGCGTCTGAAATTTATTTAGTAGGATAGTCCGTAGGTTCTGCGTTAAGGAACAGCATATGATAGTGTGCGTACAAGTGATTGCTTATGCAATAAGAAGAGTGGTACCACGGAGAATTTTGTCTTCGTCTCTTTGTGAGGCGAAGACTTTTATATTATTTAGGAATAGAGGGAAATTATGTTGACATTAGATAAAATCTATCACGCCTCTCATGTACTTAGAGATGTAGTAAGGGAAACAAAGATTGTTCCTGCTCCGAAGATTAATACAGAGTGTCAGGTCTATCTTAAACCCGAATGTCTACAGCTTACAGGCTCTTTCAAGCTCAGAGGTTCCGGCTATATGATTTCACAGCTTAGTGATGAGGAAAAAGCGCACGGCGTTATTGCCTGCTCTGCCGGAAACCATGCCCAGGGTGTGGCTCTTGCCGCCACAAAGTACGGCATTAAATCCCTTATCTGCCTGCCTGACGGCGCTCCCATTTCAAAGGTCGAGGCTACCAAGAGCTACGGTGCAGAGGTATGTATGGTTAAGGGTGTCTATGACGATGCCTATAACAAGGCAATAGAACTTCGTGATAAGTGCGGCTATACATTTGTCCACCCCTTTGACGATATTAATGTAATTGCCGGTCAAGGTACTATAGGTCTTGAAATTATGGACGAAATGCCCGATGTTGATGCCATTGTTGTTCCAATCGGCGGCGGCGGACTAATCAGCGGGGTTGCCTTTGCGGCAAAGAAACTTAATCCAAAAGTCAAGATTTACGGCGTACAGGCCGCAGGCGCTCCCAGTATGTATGAGTCAATTAAGGACGATAAAATTATCACCCTTAATGAAGTCAACACGATTGCCGACGGTATCAAGGTTAAAGAGCCGGGCAAAAACACATTCCAACTTGTTAAAGATTATGTTGACCAGATTGTAACGGTAAGTGAGGATGAAATTTCTTCAGCCATACTTGCCCTTATTGAACAGCAAAAAATGATTGCCGAGGGTGCAGGCGCTGTATCTGTTGCGGCAGTTATGTTTAATAAACTGCCAGTTAAGGGAAAAAAGGTTGTCTGCGTAGTTTCAGGCGGTAATATTGATGTGACCATTCTCTCACGAGTTATTAAGAGAGGTCTTATGAATACCGGCAGGAACGCAAACATTTGCGTTGAACTTATGGATAAACCGGGTCAGCTGGAACTTGTATCCAGCATTATTGCAAGGTGCGGAGGCAATGTTACCTCTGTTCACCACGAAAGGGCAAGTGAAACAGCGGACATTAATGGTTGTTACCTTAGACTTGTACTTGAAACAAGAAACTCTGAACATGTCAAGGAAATAGAGGACGCACTTCGCAGTGCCGGTCTTAAATTAGTAGATTAATACAAAAAAGGAGAATTATTATGAGTCAAAAAGTTTACACAAAAACTGCTCCGGACGCTATTGGTCCTTACTCACAGGCGGTGACAACAGGAAATCTTGTTTTTACTTCCGGTCAAATTGCAATAAACCCTACAACAGGAAATGTTGAAACCACAACTATTGAAGAACAGACCCACCAGGTTTGCAAAAACCTTACAGAGGTTCTTAAAGCCGCAGGCACATCAATGGACAAAGCGGTGAAAACAGTTTGCTTCCTTAAAAATATGGAGGATTTTGGGGCCTTTAATGGGGTTTACGGTGAATACTTTACATCAAAACCCGCCCGTTCCTGTGTAGCTGTAAAAACTTTACCAAAGGATGTCCTTGTAGAAGTTGAGGTTATTGCTGAACTATAATTAACAAAAATTTTTATAAAGGCATTTTAAACTGTCTTTCAGTATGTTGAAAAAAGCCCGGCACAAGCTGGGCTTTTTTGCTTATATTCGCTCTTTTCTTCATGTCTTAAAAATTTAATCCTAAATCACTAAGTCCAAAGAAAATGAGGGGAGGTATCACCATAGGGTACGAATAACATACATTTTTTACCTGAACTTTTAAGGGTAGTATCCCTATGCCCCTAATAAATTCACCGATAAAATAGTGTGATTGCAGCATTATTTAGAACTAAAAAATCTAATTCTAATTAAAAGGATAAAAATAAAGTAGTTAATCTTTTATATTTACAAAATCCACTTCTTTTGATACAATATTACATAAAGAAATTAAAAAGAAAAAAATAAAATTTATAAGAAAAGGAGTATTATTAATGAAATATGAAATTATAGGAAAAACTGTACCAACAGTTGAAGTAACATTAAACCACGGAGAAGGACTATATACTCAAAGCGGAGGAATGGCTTGGCAAACAGAAGGAATCAGTATGTCCACGAATGCACGCGGCGGAGTAATGAAAAGTTTAGGAAGGATGTTTACAGGTGAATCCATTTTTATGAGTTCATACAAGGCTGAAGTTGATAATGCAAAAATTGCGTTTGCCGCAACTGTTCCGGGAGATATTATACCAATAAATGTTGCAGAATTGCCGGCAGGAATGATATTACAAAAAAGAGCATTTTTATGTGCAGAAGAAAATGTTAATTTAAAAGTAGAATTTACAAAGAAATTTTCCTCAGGATTATTTGGAGGAGAAGGATTTGTTTTACAAAGAGCAATAGGAAATGGAATGTTGTTCATAGAAGTAGACGGAGATCCTGTTATTAAAGAATTAGCAGCAGGAGAGGTCTTAAAAGTGGATACAGGTAATGTAGTAGCATTTGAACCAACAGTAAAATATGAAATTGAAACTGTAAAGGGTATGAAAAATATCTTTCTGGGTGGAGAAGGACTATTTTTAACGAGATTAACAGGACCGGGCAAAGTAATTATTCAATCACAAAACTTTAGTGATTTTGCAGGAAGAATAGCATCTCTTATACCGAAAAACAGTTAAGGATTTATGCCGGATAATTTTTTTGTATTTCAAAGCAAGAGTTTGTGCTGCTTGTAGCACAACAATTGGTATAGATATGATATGCACCCCAAAAGTGTCTAACCTTTGGGGTGCATATCAATATAGAGTGCCTTTTTTATTTTTTTACTTAATTTATTTTATATTTTCTATTTACAATTTAGCTAAATTGTTTTATAATGTAGTTGTGAATTTGTGGAAAACCTATAGCAATTATAAAATTAAGAATAATTGCTATATAAAATAATAAAATATTTATATTAAGTTCGGAGGTAATTAAAATGGCAAGATTTACTCTTCCAAGAGACCTTTATCACGGTAAGGGTGCTCTTGAGGCACTTAAATCATTTACAGGAAAAAAGGCTATTATCTGCGTTGGCGGTGGCTCAATGAAGCGTTTTGGCTTCCTTGACAAGGCTATCTCCTACCTTGAAGAAGCCGGTATGGAAGTTAAAGTTTTTGAGGGCATTGAACCTGACCCGTCAGTTGAAACTGTTATGAAGGGTGCACAGGCAATGCTGGAATTTGAACCGGATTGGATTGTAGCAATGGGCGGCGGTTCACCAATAGACGCAGCAAAAGCTATGTGGATTAAGTATGAATATCCGGATATTACATTTGAAGAGATGTGCAAGGTATTCGGTATTCCTGCACTGCGCAAAAAGGCACATTTCTGTGCTATATCTTCAACATCAGGTACAGCCACAGAGGTAACAGCTTTCTCTATTATTACAGATTACTCAAAGGGCATTAAATATCCTATTGCCGACTTTGAAATTACACCGGATGTTGCTATTGTTGACCCGGACCTTGCTGAAACAATGCCACAAAAGCTGGTTGCTCACACAGGTATGGACGCTATGACTCACTCCGTTGAGGCCTATGTTTCTACTGCCAACTGCGACTACACCGACCCACTTGCTCTCTACTCAATTAAGATGATTCAAAATGACCTTGTAAAATCTTATAACGGCGATATGGAAAAGAGAGCGTCTATGCATAATGCACAGTGCCTTGCAGGTATGGCATTCTCCAATGCACTTTTGGGTATTGTTCACTCAATGGCACACAAGACCGGTGCTGCATTTGCTGACTTTGGCGCACATATTATTCACGGTGCAGCCAATGCTATGTATCTTCCAAAGGTTATTGCATTTAACGCAAAGAATGAAACTGCAAAGAAAAGATACGGCGTTATTGCTGACTTTATGGAACTTGGCGGTTCTAATGATGATGAAAAGGTTGAACTTCTCATTAAGTACCTGAGAGGTATGAATGACGACCTTAACATTCCTCACTGCATTAAGAACTACGGTGCAGACTCCTATCCAACAGAACAGGGATTTGTTCCCGAGGATGTATTCCTTGAAAGATTACCTGAAATTGCAAAGAACGCTATCGGCGACGCCTGCACAGGTTCTAACCCAAGGATTCCTACACAGGAAGAAATGGAAAAACTCCTTAAGTGTTGCTACTATGACACTGAGGTTGATTTCTAATTTAACAATCAAACAAAACGGCTGTCAAAGTGGCAGCCGTTATTTGTTAATAAGGTAATTAAACTTTTTGAAAGGATAATTCTATGAGAAGATTAAGGGATAAAAATGGAAAAACCTTAGATGAATTTCTTTCCTCCTATTCCCCAAAAGATTATCCAAAGCCCTCTGTTACAGCAGATATAGTTCTTTTATGGAAAAAAGATAACTACAAAATCCTGCTTATAAAGCGTGGAGGACACCCCTTTCTTGACTATTGGGCACTGCCGGGAGGGTTTGCAGAAATGGGTGAAACACTTGACGCCACAGCCTATAGGGAGCTAATGGAGGAAACCTGTCTTGAAAGCATTGAGTTTGAGGAGCTTGGCGTCTTTTCAAAGCCCAACCGTGACCCGAGAGGCTGGACAATTACCTCGGCATATTTTTCTGTGGTTCAGGGCGACGAACTTTCCCCAAAAGCCTCTGACGATGCAAGAGAGGCTGAGTGGTTTAATATTGATATTAATAATTCTGAAAACCAGGTAAAACTTACCCTTTCAAATAGAACGGAAAGTTTTGATATTATTCTTTTAAAAAAATATAGAAAAGGCATAACTAAAGACATTATTACATTTATTGAAAAAGAGAACGAAGGACTGGCATTTGACCACAGCGAAATAATAGGAACTGCCCTTGCCAGACTTGGTGTAATAAAATAAATTTTCGGTGATAAAATGAATATAAAAAAATACAGAATAGGCAATCCTTTCACCACAGAGGCAACTGTCATAGATATTCCCATTGAAAGGGAGCTGCCAAGATATATATGTGCAGAGGACAGTAAAATCAGCATTAAACTTCCACTTGAGAACGAGGATATTATTTATGGTCTTGGGGAACAAATGGGAGGAATAAATAAGCGTGGCAGAAAATATAAAAGTTTTTGCTCCGACGACCCTTTCCACACAGAAGATAAAGAGGCCCTTTACGGTGCTCATAATTTTTTTGTAGTAAGCGGAAAGGAAAAAACAGGCTGTTTTATTGATTTTCCCGGTCTTATTCACTGGGATATGGGATTTGAAAAAACCGACGAAATTTTTATTTCCGTAGAGGGTGATTCTGCTGACATTTATATTATAGAGGGAGGCAGTGAACAGGAAATTATTAAAGAATTTCGCATCCTTATAGGAAAAAGCTATATTCCTCCAATGTGGGCTTTTGGCTATCAACAAAGCAGGTGGAGTTATCCCAATAAAGAAACTGTAAACAGAATTATAGAAGGTTACGAACAGGCAGGCATTCCCCTTGATACAGTTTACCTTGACATTGACTATATGGATAACTACAAGGATTTTACCATTAATGAAAAGTCATTCCCCGACTTTAAAAACTATGTAAAAGAACTTAAAAGCAAAGGTATCAGACTTATTCCAATTATTGATGCCGGCATAAAATGTGAAAAAGGGTTTGATGTTTACGAAGAAGGGGTTAGTAACAACTACTTTTGTAAAGACCGAAACGGCAACGACTTTAAGGCAGCTGTATGGCCGGGAATATGCTGTTTTCCGGATTACCTAAAACCGGAGGCAAGAAAGTGGTTTGGTCATAAGTTCCTTTCCCTTACAGATATGGGAATAGAGGGCTTTTGGATTGATATGAACGAGCCGGCAATATTTTTTTCACAGGAGGGCTTTGACTCTGCTGTAGAGGCTGTTAAGGCATATAACGGAGAAGATTTGGATTGTTGGAAATACTTTGAATACCGTGATAAGTTTTCTAAACTTTCAAACAGCACAAACGATTACAAAAATATGTACCACCTTGAGGGAAAGATAAACCACTATAATGTTCACAACCTCTACGGATATATGATGACCCGAGGTGTTAGTGAAAGCCTGCCCAAAAACACCCTGCTGTTCTCCAGGGCAAGCTACATTGGTTCACACCGCTACGGAGGTATATGGACAGGGGATAATTTTTCCTGGTGGAGCCATATTCTTCTCAATCTAAGAATGCTGCCATCTCTTAATATGTGCGGTTATATTTACACAGGGGCTGACTGCGGTGGTTTTAACGGCAACGCCAGCCGTGAGCTTTTATTAAGATGGCTACAGCTTTCGGTGTTTACACCCCTTCTCAGAAACCACTCCTCTATCGGTACAAGAAATCAAGAGGCATTTGCCTTTGAAAATCCACAGGATTTTAGAGATGTTATTCAGGTCAGATACAGACTTATACCCTACCTTTACAATTTGGCAAAAAATTGTGCAGAAAATGCCGAAATGATGTTTAAACCCCTTGGTTTTGAATATGAAGATAAACTCTCCAAAGAATGTGATGACCAGGTTTTACTTGGGGACGAAATTATGATTGCACCCATATATAGCCAGAATAAAACAGGCAGAATGGTATATCTTCCGGAGGAAATGACATTTTACAAGCTCTCGGGGAACAGGGTTTCCTATAAGGAAAAAATGAATAAAGGTCTGCACCATATTGTAGTTGAACTTAATGAAGTTCCCCTGTTTGTAAGAAAAGGGAAAAAAGTTCCCCTTTCTGAAACAGCAAAAAATGTAGACAGTCTTGATACCACTGTTAGTGAATATCTTGAGGGATAATTATTTCATATCAATAAAAATTTTAAAAAAAGAAACTGCTCAGCAAAACTGAGCAGTTTTTATTATTCCCATTATGACAGAGGAATTGTATCTGTGTACTTAATAATTATTGAGCTAAGACCGCTGACTGTAACCGTATCGCCTTTCTTATATGACTTGCCGGAAAGCTCGTCTGTAAAGTCGCACTCTGCCGTATAGGTATAATCTACATCTTTGTTGTTATGAATAACAAACATAGAGTAGTTCCTGTCAGGGTCTGTAATAGCATATCCTGCGGCTTTACCTAAAAAGGCATTAAGTGTACATTCACCGGTATAGAAAATCTTATACTTATTACGAATACCAATAAGCTTTCTGTAATGTTCAAGAATACTTCCGTCAACACCGTCCTGTTCTTCAACAGATATTCCATCGTCTGCATTGGTATACTTTTCCGTACCCCAGTTTTTAAGAGCGCTCATTTTTGTCATTCCTGCACCGGAGGCACTCTTATACCAATCCATTGGTTCTCTGCGGTGAATATCGTCGGCACTTGATGAACCACCGCCGGACCGACCGATTTCGTCACCGTAATATATCCAAGGCATACCCGGAACTGTCAGCTGTACGCTGGCGGCCAGCTTAATTCTTTCCTCATACTTTCTTGTGTCATTATTGAGTTTTGAAGAATGATTAATTTCGTAGCCAATACTGTTTACATCGTGGTTATCAAGCATAACCGAGTTAATAGTTGCCTTGTCAACATCAAGTGTTTTAGCGGCATACTGCTTTATTCTTGTTTCATATGAACCAAAAACCCTGCCCAGCTTAACATCTGTACCGGTAACAAAATTCTTAATTTCACTCATATCGCTAAAGTCAAAGTCAGAATCAAGGTCAGCAAAGAAACGCGCCTGTGTATCAACCATATTGGTTTCCGGCCATACCTCGCCAACGCAGAATGCGTCCGGATTAATACTCTTTACTTTATTTTCAAAATGCTGCCACCACTCATGAGTTACGCTGCCCTCTTTTTCATCAATATGCCTGTTACTTTCATTTAACATATCGTCAATATGCATTGCAGCATCAAGTCGGAATCCGTCAATACCCTTGTTAAGCCAAAACTCTGCAATACTATCAACCTCGTCCCAAACCTTTTTGTTGCTGTAGTTAAGGTCCGGCATATTACCATTAAAGCAGCTGTAGTACCACATCCAATTACCGTCGCCCATAATTCTGGATGTCCAGCCGGCTGAGGCCTTTCCTTTCTCATTCCATACATAATAATCAAAGTATTCACTGTCCTTTGATTTTTGAGCCTGATTAAACCAAGGGTGGTCAATACCTGTATGATTAACTACAAGGTCCATAATAACCTTAATACCGTTATTGTGGAGGGTATCCATCATATACTGGAAATCTTCCTCTGTGCCATAGTCCTCAGCGTAATCCTTATAATCAATTACATCATAACCGTGATAGGAATTTGACTTGTTAAATGGCATAAGCCAAACAACTCCTACTCCCAAAGATTTAAGGTAATCAACCTTTTCGGCTACACCTCTGAAGTCACCGCAGCCATCTCCGTCGCTGTCATTAAACGCCCTGATAAAAATTTCATAACCGACAGATGATGTTCTCCAATCATTGTCCTTTTCCACTACAAACCTGTCAACATCTTTAACAGAATACTTTTGAATTTGAAGGGCATCTGTAATATCAACCTCTCCGTCACCGTTTACATCGGCTCTATCATTGGGTATTTCCTTTGTAACTCCTGCAAGATACTTCTGAACGGCAGTTGAATCTTTAACATTGACAGCGTTACTGCTGTCAACATCACCGTAAAGTACCTTATCTGACTTTGTTTTTGCAGCACCGACTGTACCAATAGAGAAAGTACCTGCCAGCAAAGCTGCAGCTAAAAGAGCGGATAAAAGTTTTTTCATAGCTATACCTCCATAGTAATAACATAAGTATACACCTATATTATAACTTTTTCTTGATACATAAGCAATAAGAATATATGAAAAATAAAAAAATTTACAATTTAAGTCCTTAGAAACCTTTTTTCGACTTGTATTTATATATTTTGCACATAATTTTTCTTAACTCTTGATAAAACATAGTATATATGTTAAAATAAATTCATTGATAATACAAAAAGGAGGTTTATCAATGGATTTAAGTACAATGACTTATCTTGCTGCTGCAGGCGGAATTGTTGCACTCATTTACGCAATTATTTTGGCGCTGAGAATTAACAAGAAAGACGCCGGCACAGAAAGAATGAAAGAAATTTCTGCATCAATAAACGAAGGTGCAAAGGCCTTTCTTTTCTCGGAATACAAAATCCTCATAATTTTTGTAGCTGTTATTTTTGCCATAATTACAGCCTGCGGATTTATTACAGGAAGCGATACCCTGAACATTAAGACGGCTTTGGCATTCTTTGCAGGGGCAATTCTCTCAACTATTGCAGGCTACTGCGGTATGAGCGTTGCAACCAAGGCAAATGTCAGAACGGCAAATGCCGCAAGAAAGGGTATGAACTCTGCGCTTTCCGTTGCTTTCAGCGGCGGCGCTGTTATGGGAATGTGCGTAAGCGGTTTAGGACTTTTGGGAGTATGCCTTATTTACGCATTTACAGGCGATGATAATATTCTCTTTGGTTTCTCGCTTGGAGCTTCCTCTATCGCCCTCTTTGCAAGAGTGGGAGGCGGTATATATACCAAAGCCGCCGATGTAGGAGCAGACCTTGTCGGTAAGGTTGAGGCTGGTATCCCTGAAGATGACCCTCGTAATCCTGCTACAATCGCAGATAATGTAGGCGACAATGTTGGCGATGTTGCCGGTATGGGCGCCGACCTTTTTGAAAGTTACGCAGGCTCTTTAATATCTGCAATTTCCTTGGGTGTTCTTGCATTCACAGGCAGTTCAGCATGGAAATACGCTGTTTTCCCCTGCCTGCTTTCCGCTATTGGACTTATAGCCTCCATTATAGGCACTCTCTTTGTACGTGGCAAGGACGGTAAAAATCCTCAAACAGCCCTTAATATGGGTTCCTATACAGCAGCGGGCATTGTAGTTATTGCTTCTATCTTCCTAAGTTACTATATGCTTGGCACTTTTAAATTCGCTATTGCCATTATTGCAGGACTTATTGTTGGTCTTTTAATCGGTACAATTACCGAAATGTATACTTCAGGCAGATTTAGTGCTGTTAAAAAAATAGCAAAGCAAAGTGAAACAGGTTCTGCCACAACAATTATCAGCGGTATCGCTGTAGGTATGCAAAGCACACTTATTCCCATTATCCTTATTGGAATTGGTATTTTTGTTGCATACTTTGTAACTAACGGGACAGGAGCAGAGGGAACCTCCGGCATTTACGGAATTGCTCTGGCGGCTGTAGGTATGCTCTCTACCACAGGTATTACTGTTGCTGTTGACGCATACGGTCCTATTGCCGACAATGCAGGAGGTATTGCAGAAATGAGTCAACTCCCCCAAGAGGTTAGGGAAATTACAGACTCTCTTGACGCTGTAGGAAATACTACTGCTGCAATCGGCAAGGGCTTTGCCATTGGTTCCGCAGCGCTTACTGCCCTTGCATTGTTCTTTACATTTTCACAAAAAGTAAACCTTACATCAATAAATCTTATGAATTACAAAGTCGTTATAGGTATGCTCATAGGCGGTATGCTTCCGTTCCTATTTTCCTCCCTTACAATGGACAGCGTAAGTAAAGCCGCCCAGAGTATGATTGAAGAAGTCAGAAGGCAGTTTAAAACTATCCCGGGAATCCTTGAGGGGAAGGCAAAACCGGACTACAAAAACTGCGTGGCTATCTCAACAAACGCCGCCCTAAAACAAATGATTTTGCCGGGTATTCTTGCCGTCATTTCACCTGTTATTATAGGCTTTATACTTGGAGCACAGGCCCTTGGAGGTATGCTGGCAGGTTCTCTTGTAACAGGTGTCCTGCTTGCAATTTTTATGAGTAACTCCGGCGGAGCTTGGGATAATGCCAAGAAATATATTGAGGACGGCCACTTCGGCGGTAAGGGTTCATCAAGCCATAAGGCCTCTGTTGTAGGTGATACAGTTGGCGACCCATTTAAAGACACCTCCGGCCCGTCAATAAATATTCTTATTAAACTTATGACTATTGTAAGCCTTGTATTTGCTCCCCTGTTTGGCGGCGGCATTATAGGTTAAGCTATAAAAAGGTGCCCCTTAGGTACACCTTTTTTAATAGGCTATTGAATTTCACCCGATTTTCTATTATAATATTCCGAAAGAAACTGGAGGAATATCTATGAAAAAGGGATTAATTTTCGACTTAGACGGCACCCTTTGGAGTGCTATTGATACTGTACTTCCTGTATGGAATAGGACAATAAAGGACTGCAATCTTGGCAAGATAATTTCCTATAATGAAATGTGCAGTTATATGGGCAAGAGAATTGAAGAGATTGCAAAGCTGTGCTTTCCAAAACTTTCAGAAAATAAAAGAATTGATATTCTAAAAAGGTGCTGTTACAACGAACAAAGCGTTATACAGCAATATGGCGGAGTTCTCTACCCTGGGCTTGAAGAAACTTTAGAGTCCTTAAAGGAAAAATATCACCTTTACATAGTCAGCAACTGCGGTGTGGGATACATTGAAAATTTCCTTAATTTTCACAAGCTAAACAGGTACTTTGAGGATTATGAAATGGCAGGAAGAACAGGCAAATCCAAGGGCGAAAATATTAAAATAATTATACACCGCAACAACCTTGACAGGTCTGCATATATAGGCGATACGCAGGGTGACTGCGACGGGGCAAAATTTGCAGGCATTCCCTTTATTTTTGCAGAATATGGCTTTGGAAGCGTAGATAACTATGATTACAAAATAAGTACCTTTGCTGATTTGCTTGAAATTTCCCAAAAAGCGGTGTAACAAAAACCCCGATGATAGTCATCGGGGTTTCTTTATTGGGCCGTAAAGGTACAAATATTTTTTATAAATTTCTCTTCGTGATTTTCTGATGAATAAGGGTAACCCTTATACAAAGCTACCGTAAACTTAGAGTTTTTGTCTGTATGGCTAAATCTTAAAGTTTCTGCACCAATAATATTTTGACTTTCCCCGTTACAGCTTATCTTGAAAAAATATGGATTTTCATAGTATTCGTGGGTATAATCAATACCATAATCAGTAGGTGCCCTGTACTTTTCATTTGGAGTACATTCAACATCTATATAGGTATGAAGTATTGTGGTTGTAATTTTATTCACCTTAAAGCTGTCAAAATCGGTTTGAAAGGCAATGTTTCTTTTTGAAACATCATTTGCAACAACCTTTGGACACTTTACGGTTATATTTTTAAATACAAATGCCTTGTTACTTTTCAGTACCAATTCTTCTGAAAAATCCTCATATTTATTAACCAACTTATTTCCGTCGTCTGCCAAAAGAAGTCTGATGTTGAATTTTTGATTATCTTTCATAGGCTTATCAAAGGAAATGATAACCTCATTTTCCTGTAAACCCGAGGACAGAGATTCTTCATAGCATGAACTGTCCAGACGTGAGGAATTAACTGTTGCAGTGTTTGACTTTAAAAGCTGACTATTAATTTCTGCAAAGTACATTTTCGATGTCTTAATGTCTTCAATTCCAATAGAATAAATCCCCTGAAAAAACTTACTTGAAGATGGAGGCGTAACTGATGAAACATAGGGATTATACATACCGTCTTTCCCTAAACTATCTATATCGCCGTTGTATTTTAGCCTTGCATAGGTTTTCAGTCCGTCCGTCATAACAGCCTGTAGAGTAATGGACCTATTGTCAACTGTTCGGGTTTCATTGACAACAGTAACATACTCATCGTTTTTCATATTCTTAAAATACTCCATATTACCAAAGTAAATATATTTTGCAACAATACAGCCGCTAAGGGTAAGGATAAGTACAACCGAAACAATTATAGCGGTAACTTTCTTTCTGTAGTGAGAACTTCTCTGCTTTGTTTCCTTGTAATTCACCACGGGAATTTCGGGAATCTGAAAGGATATTTTTTCCGCTATACTACTGCTAATCACAGCAATATTTTCTATTTTCAATTTCATCTTATAAATCCTCCCTTTCTAAAATTTTTTTCAGTTTCAATAGTGAACGGGAATGTTTGGACTTTACAGTACCTATTGGTATTTTTAAGGTTTCCGATATTTCCTTATCAGAATATTTCAGAAAGTATTTAAGGTACATAATATCTCTTTCCTTTTCTTTAAGACTGCTTATAAGGTCGAGGAAGTAAATTTCGCTTTCATCAAAGGTTATATCCTTATGAAGGGGTAGCTCTTTAAAATAATTATAATTCTTTTCTTTCTTTATAATTTTGTTTATGGTGTTAATTAATATTCTGGTTGTCCAGGTTTTAAATAACTCTTTGTTCCTAAGGGTGTTGTAATTTTTATATGCCAACAGCATTGTATCCTGCACAGCGTCCAATGCGTTTTCTCTGTTTCCCAGCCTTATGTATGCAAAGGTATAGAGGTATTGGTATACATCTGTAATTCTATTTTCAAAACTCTTGTTTTCAGACATCAAAACACCCCTCTTCACTATATTAGATACTTAATAATTAAAAATGGTTCCATTAATTAAATTAAAAAAGAAAAGCCCCTCTTGGGGCTTTTCCACAGTAAGAATTTACTTTTTAACTTTTACCTTGCATTTAAGGGTAATGCCATTTGTCTTTACGGAGATTGTCGCCGTT
>CANROX010000011.1 GCA_947632335.1 uncultured Clostridia bacterium | reverse complement strand
TTCACTTTCATAACTTGAGTCTTCCTCAAAGTCATCTTCGGGTTTCTTGTTCGTTGTTTAATTTTTAAGGTCCGAGTGCCGCCTCGTAATTGTTACATTTTGTAATAATCTACATCAGCGACAATGATTATTATATTACTATAGGGATAAAAAGTCAAGTCTTTTTCAAAAATATTTTAAAGAATCTTAACTTTCTATCCCATAATATAAAATACTTAATTATATTTAGTCTTTTTCTAAAAAATACTACAAAATGCTACACATTACATGAACCGTGACAATCTGCACAATCCTTTGGAGCAAGCAGCTCCGGCTCATAGAAAATACCGTTTTTATCATAGTAATCCTTAACGGCGGCTTTAACAGCCTCTTCAGCCAAAACAGAACAATGTACCTTTACTGGTGGAAGTCCGTCAAGAGCTTCAACAACGGCTTTATTGGAAAGTTCAAGGGCCTTGCTGATTGGCTGTCCCTTAATCATTTCTGTTGCCATTGATGATGACGCAATAGCTGACGCACAACCAAAGGTATTAAACTTGACATCTACAATAATATCATTTTCTACCTTAATGTATATTTTCATAATATCTCCGCACTGTGCGTTGCCTACTTCGCCAATTCCGTCAGCATCCTCTATTTTGCCTACATTTCTCGGATTTGTAAAGTGGTCCATTACCTTTTCACTATATAAAGCCATTATTTTTCCTCCTTCATTATTTTCTCCCAGACAGGTGACATCTTTCTTAAATAAGATACAACCTTTGGGACCGTTTTTATAATATGGTCTATTTCTTCTTCTGTGTTATATTCGCTGATTGAAAGTCTTAAACTTCCGTGGGCAATCTCCACCGGAACGCCGATTGATAAGAGCACATGGCTTGGGTCAAGACTTCCGCTTGTGCAGGCTGAACCTGATGACGCCTCAATTCCGTTTTGGTCAAGCCAGAGCAGAATACCCTCGCCCTCAATACCCTCAAAGCACATATTGAGAGTTCCCGGCAGTCTTCTTTCAAGGTCGCCGTTAATTCTTGATTTCGGAATATCTTTAAGTCCCTCAGTAAGTTTATTTCTAAGACCCGTTACATATTTAGAGGTCTTGTACATTTCATTAACCGCATCTTCAAGTGCAACGGACATTCCCACAATGGCAGGCATATTTTCTGTACCTGCCCTTTTTCTTCTTTCCTGTGCCCCGCCCTCTATTATATTGGAAAGGATAACACCTTTCCTGGCGTAGAGAGCACCAACGCCCTTAGGGCCGTGAAACTTATGTCCGCTGATAGAAAGCATATCAACATTCATATCCTGAACATCAATGGGAATATGCCCTGCCGCCTGAACAGCGTCCGTATGGAATAAAACCTTTTTTTTGCGGCATATTTCACCGATTTCCTTAATTGGTTGAATAGTGCCGATTTCATTATTTGCAGTCATTATAGTTACAAGACAGGTTTTGTCTGTAATCGCTTTTTCAACATCTTCGGGTTTTACAATACCGTTGGAATAAACATCAAGTAATGTGATTTCAAAGCCCTCTTTCTCCAAAGCATTTAGGGTATGGAGAACGGCATGATGTTCAAATTTACTTGAAATAATATGATTTTTACCCCTTTTTTTGCCTATATTGGCAGCCGAACGAAGCGCCTGATTATCAGCCTCACTGCCTCCTGATGTAAAGTATATTTCTGACGGTTCGGCATTAATGCACTTTGCCACTTTTCCTCTTGCCTCTTCCAGATACTCCTTAGCTCTCTGTCCGATACTGTGTAGTGAGCTTGGGTTTCCGTAATCTTCAGTGAACAGAGGCATCATAGCCCTAAGGGATTTTTCACTGATTTTAGTTGTGGCTGCGTTATCAGCGTAAACTATCATTTATATCACACTCTCTCTATTTCCTATTAATTTACTAGGAATAATATAACATATAAATCCTAACACGTCAATAGGAATTATGGCTTTTATGATGAAATTTATACATATATATCTAAATAAAAGGACTTTTCTTCCATACAATAAGAAAAATGTGTATAGAGTGAAATAACTCAGTAAAATTCCTGCCTTTAAAAGACTTTAAAAGGTGTACTTTTTGAACAACAATTTTTTGCCTATAAACAAAATGAAATATTTTTTAAAAATGTTTCATATATTTATAAAAAATGCAAAAAATCCTTTGAAATTTGATACTTTTTGCAATAAAATAATCTAAAACTTGCAAAATTATTAAAAATTCTATTGACAACCCGATTTCAAAGTTATATACTTACATTAAAGATTTGGCAAGGACGCCCCAGTTTTATCTGTGGCGTCTTTTTTATTTGCCTTTCTTTAAATAAATTTTATGGAGGAGATTTTATGACAGCAATTCAAGAAGCCTTAAACCAAACCATTTTTGGTACATCAGGCGTATGGTTTCTGATTGGTGCGGCACTTGTATTCTTTATGCAGTGTGGCTTTGCAATGGTAGAAACCGGCTTTACCCGTGCTAAAAACGCCGGTAATATCATTATGAAAAACCTTATGGACTTTTGTATAGGCACGGTGGTGTTTATACTTTTGGGGTTTGGTATTTTATGCGGTGAAAACACATTTTTCGGTTTAATCGGCAGACCCGATTTACAGATTTTCACTGACTTTAATAATTTTCCGTGGCACAACTTCGTATTTAATATGGTTTTCTGTGCTACTACAGCTACCATTGTTTCAGGTGCCATGGCAGAGAGAACAAAGTTCATTTCCTATTGCCTGTATTCTGCAATAATTTCATGTGTAATATATCCGGTGGAAGCCCACTGGGTATGGGGCGGCGGTTGGCTTACCGACATTTTCGGTACAACATTTGTAGACTTTGCCGGTTCTGCCTGCATACATATGGTTGGCGGTACAGCTGCTTTCATTGGCGCGGCGATATTAGGACCCCGTATAGGAAAATACGGAAAGGACGGTAAAGTAAACGCCATACCGGGCCATAGCCTGACCCTTGGCGCACTTGGCGTATTTATTCTGTGGTTTGGCTGGTATGGATTTAACGGCGCTGCCGCAGCTGACACTAACCGTTTGGGACAGATTTTCCTTACAACAACAATTTCTCCCGCAGTTGCTACCTGTGCAACAATGGCATTAACTTGGATTAAAAATGGCAAACCCGATGTATCTATGACCCTTAACGGTTCCCTTGCAGGTCTTGTAGCCATTACCGCTCCCTGCGCCGATGTTGACGCACTGGGCTCTATTATAATCGGTCTTGTTGCAGGTATACTGGTAGTAGTTGCAGTAGAGTTTATTGATATTAAAATCAAGGTTGATGACCCTGTAGGTGCTGTAGCGGTTCACGGAGTGAACGGTGTTTGGGGCACATTGTCAGTAGGACTTTTTGCTACAGGCGACGGCCAGGACGGTATTACAGGACTGTTCTATGGCGGAGGATTTTTACAGTTAGGTGTTCAGGCTTTAGGCATTGTTTGTATTCTTGCCTGGACAATAGTCACAATGATTATTGCTTTCCAGATTATCAAGCACACAGTTGGTCTGAGGGCTTCCGCCGATGAAGAAATGAAAGGCTTAGATGTTACGGAACATGGTCTTGTAAACGCCTATGCTGACTTTATGCCTATTGCAGTTTCAAATGCCTCTCTTGATTCAAGAATTGACGCTGATGTTACAGGTGATATTCCTGTTACACAGGCTATTCCTGTTCAGCTTGCCGGCAAATTCGGAGGAGCTACTGACGGAGTTAAAATCACCAAGATTGACATTGTTCTTAAACAGTCTAAGTTAGAGGCTCTTAAAAATGAAATGGATAAACTGGGCATCACCGGTATGACAGTATCCCAGGTTATGGGATGCGGCGCCCAAAAGGGTAAGGCAGAATATTATCGTGGCGTTGCCATTGAGTCAAACTTACTTCCCAAGATGAAAGTTGAAATTGTTGTATGCAAGGTTCCTGTTCAAGATGTTGTTGACGCAGCTATCAGAGCTTTGTATACAGGACATATTGGCGACGGTAAAATATTCATTTACGATGTAGAGGAAGTGGTTAAAGTTCGTACAGGGGAAACAGGCTACAACGCCATGCAGGATGTAGAATAATAACCTAATCCATTAAATATAAAATAATCCTCGGTTTAAATCGGGGATTATTTTATGCCTTAAATTTGCAAAGAAAAAAGCAGTCACACAGACTGCTTTTTAATATATTACTTTTGTTTATTAATCAGGTCCTCTATTGTAACACTTTCCAAGTAATTATCAATTACATTATCAAGCTCTTTCCACATAGGCAAAGTGATACAGTCTTGAGAGGAGGCACATTCCACATCACCGCAGTTAACGCAGGCAACCGGCGCAAGAGAACCTTCGCTTGCCTTTAGAACCATTCCAACTGTGTATTCTGAGGCAGGTCTGTTCAGCTTATATCCACCCTTTTTGCCTCTCAGGGAATCCAACAAACCCTCCTTGTTAAGGTTAGCTACTATGCTTTCAAGATATTTCATAGATATTTGCAGTCTTTCGGAAATTTCTTTTATAGAAGTATAATTATTCTTACCGTTTATTGCAAGGTCTATTACTACACGAAGTGCATATCTACCCTTTGTTGAAACTATCACTTTATCACTTACCTTAATGAAATATGGTTGATTAAGAAAGCTTTGCAGGGGCTTGATTCATAAAAGCTGACGCTCCGTCGCTTTTCATATCCAGCTTAAATGCTCCGCCGTCGGAAGAAAGTACAAATGTATTTTCCACATAATCGTTTGTTTCAAGGTTTGTTGTTGCCGCAATATAAACATATATATACTTATCACAGGAAACTGTATTTGTAATTCCCGGAATAAATACGGAATACTCCCCACACTGCTGGTGGTACTGGTTGTAAATTTCCTTAATTTCAGCTTTTGTATATGAGGCTGAGAACAAATCAGCAAATGCGTCTAAATCATTGCCTGCACAGGCGGCCTCAAAATTAGAATAAAATCCCTGAACCGTTTCTATTGCAGAGGAGTCGTCAACTAAGGCCTCATTAACATATTCTGCAATCGACTTTTCAGTAGCCGGCTGGGTTGTTGCCTCTGTAGTAGTTTCTGTAGCGGATGTTGTGGGAACTATGGTTGTTTCTTCAGCAGTTGTTGTATTCTTTTTACTATTGCAGGAAACAGAAATGATAATAATCAGGCATATAAGGATTATTACACCGCATACAGCAGCAAGAATTTTCCAAGTATTTCCTGTATCTTCATCATATGTATCTTCCCTGTTTCTTCTGGGTTGGTTTGTTCTTTTTGGGACAGTGTTTCTTCTTTCTCTTTGGGAAGAAGATGTCTGGTAGGAGCTTATATCCTCATACTCTGCATCTTCATCAACTGCCTCCGGAGGTCTGCTGTTAAATGCCCTGTTTATTTTGTTTTCAAAAATTTCAAGGTGTTCCGGCTTTTCACTTCCGTCTATACCCTTTAAAAATCCTGTTTCCTCTCCACATTCAGGACAAATCTTATTTTTTATATCTATATCCTTACCACATTTTTTACAAAACATAATTTACTCCTTAATCACTCAGCTTATGCCACCACATTGTGTCTGTACCCTGTCCAATATATTCTCCGTATTCATTATATGCGTCCTCTGAAGTGTCAGGAGCATTAATACAAAGCCATGTTGTACCATCATCTTCAATATAGTAATCAATTACTTTTTGAACATTGGTATTCCATTCAAGATAGTGAGTTTCACCTGTTTCGGAATGTTGATTATAGAAAAGGTCCGTATACGCTGTAAAAGTGTAGGACTTGCCCACATACTTTTTGGCATTATCCTCAGCCTCAGTCTGTTCATCAGTAACAGGTTCTATCTTCATTAAAAATTCTATATTCTTATGTTCTTCGGAACCCTCGTTTTCTATACCAAAATAATACTTCTTTTCTTTTTTCAGATTTACAACCAGTACGGTTTGATGATTTTCTCCGCTCTTAACCTCTTGAAAGCTGGTTTCACCCATTGTACCAAAATCATTTATCTTTAGATAACCCTCAATAGACGCCTCTATCGTAATCTGATACTGTGAACTTTCATACGGAACAAAGCTAAACATATATCCGGCGCCGTACCCCGCCTTTGAAGTGGTATATACCTGTTCATCATTTGTTCTTAGAGGCGTAACACTAATTGCCTCACCGTTTTTATCTGTAGGGGTGTAGCTAATGTTATTATTAAGGGCATAAGTCATACCTGTTGTCCCGGGTACTGCCTGTATATATACATTACCGGAATCCTTTAACAAGTCATCGCCAATTTTTTCAACGCTGGAGGGAATAAAAACATCAGAAAAAACCGGATTTGAGGCAAATGCGTGGTCGCCAATGGACTTTAACCCCTCTTTCATATTCACTATATGAAGATGTTCACAAGCAAAAAAAGCCCTTGAACCAATGGTTTTTACCGTATCGGGAACTGTAACAGATTTAACATTACTTTCAGCAAAAGCCTTGTCGCCAATGGCTGTCACAATGTTTCCGTCAATTATATCGGGAATTTCCAAGGTGGAATCTTTTCCCACATATCCCGTAATGGTAATTCCGCCCTCATCTTCCGTATATCTAAAATCTGTCTGTGAGAAGATATTTACAATACCCTGATTATCAAGATAGTACACCCCAACTCCACAGATTGCCAGAACTATAAGGACAATGATAATCGGTTTAAAAAATCCCACCTTAGACTTTTTCTTATAGTCTTCCTCATCGTCATCAAACATATCGTCACTATAGTAATCCTCAAGAAAACTATCGTCATCATCATAAGCAAGGGTGGGACCGGAGTAGGTTGAATTACTATATGTATTTTTTGAAGGATAGTGCTTATCACTGAAATTTTCAATACGCTTTCTTGTTCTTTCAATTTCAAGTTCTTTCTCCTTAGGAGAAATAACATATCCGCACCCCTTACAGCTGTTAAAGGAGTTGCCGTTCTCCCTGGAACACTTTGGACATATCCACATAATAAAACTCACCTCCCCATATTATACCTTACTATTATTATCTGTAATATTCCTCTTTATATTTATCCCACATCTCATCTATTTCAGATATTGAGTTACTTTCCCTGGCAAGATTGATGGGTTCAATGTACTGATTATACATATATTTAGTTCTTTCAAAGAAATATGCCTTAACATCTTTAAAATCTTCAAAACCAAAGGCAGAAAGCATAAGTGTAAAATCATCTTGGGCAAATTCGCCTATAAGCCTTTGTAGTAAATTTTCCCATTGTGCAATACTCTTTGACTTGTTCAGTGTAAAGAGAAGAGCATATTCAAACTCCATAGGAGTGGAAAAAGCGTTGTACGCACCGTCTGTGGCAGTTACGGCTATTGAGGGAGAATCTGTCTTTACGGTTTTAATATTAATTTTAAAGTCGGTTTCCCCGTTAATAAGGTTAATCACCCTTGGTGTTTCCTGAGAAATTTCGTCAATAGACTCAACAAGGTCATCTTCCGTAATCTGACAAAGACCGTTTTTATCAAGCAGGTATCCTCTGCTGTTTCCCGCCCAAAGATATTCAAAAAGTATATTGTCCTGCTTTGAATAATCACAGGCAACAATACTGGCAGTGGTGGGAAGAAGAAATCTGCCATCTCCCCTGCCAAAGATTTTTTTCATTTTTTCAATATATTTCTTTAAATCCGAACTGAGCTTAATACTGTCCATCTCACTGAAAGTAAAGTTGCCGTTCTTAAACATTTTAACAGTGCTTTCCGCCGCAAGACGACTTGCAATATAACCGCCGGTTCTGTTATCAAGACTTTCATAGGGCGTCAAATCCATTTCACCGTAGCCGTCAAACACGCCTATAAAACCGCCGTTATCATTAAAGGAATAGGCGTAACTGTCCTCGTCAGCACCGTCATTGCCGACACCAAAAACTGCAAGGGCTATATTAAGTTTTCTAATACCCATTTTAACATCATTAAATTCGTCCATAATTTACCTCTTTACTGTAAACTAACAAAAAATATCAACAAATATATTTCAACATCATAATTATACAAAAACAATATTATTCATTCAACCATTATGAACACATTGTAACCTAATGAAAAAATAAAATAACAAGTTTATAATAATTTAAAAAGTAACATTTAACTATTTTCTGTAATCTCGCACACAATTACTGAAATATTATCATTTCCCCCCATACTAAGTGCCTGGGAAACAAGTATGTCGGCGGCGTCTGAAACTTTTTCTGCCACAAAGCAAAGCGCCCCAATCTGTTCAGAACTAAGATTTTCCGTAAGTCCGTCAGAACAAATAATAATTCTTGTGCCTGCCGTATACTCTACCTGTGACAGGGACGGTTTAAAATCTTTGTGGTTCTCATCCATTCCGATATATTGTGTAATAATATTGCGAAAAGCAAGCTCCTCGGGAAGAACATGGTCATGTGAAAGCTGAGTTATCTTTCCGTTATTGACAATAAAAATTTTGGAGTCCCCTACATTACCGAGATACATCTTATCCTCTGCAAAGAGAACCCCTGCAAATGTTGTACCCATATTTTCAAACTTGTTTTCTTCAGCATATTTGTGTACATATCCGTTAATAACCTTTATGTACTGCATCAGTCTTTCTTCTTTATTTTCCCCGTCAAAGGAAAAATCCTTTGCCATGTTTGCAGCCATTGAAGAGGCAAGTTCTCCCTTTTCTCCACCGCCCATTCCATCAAAGACTGCCAGCATATTACAGCAGTTGCCTGTAAATTCACCGTAATGAGTAAACAAGCCTTCATCGTTAATATCCCTAATAGTTCCGGCACAAAATACATTGTCCTCATTATTAGGTCTTGTGTTTCCTATTACACTTAGAACCTGATATTTAATTTTGTATTGATTCTCACTCATACAAAACACCATATTAATAAAATTATTCCCATATAGAATTGGTATATTATATCATAAATTCCCCCAAAATTCAACTAAAGAATTATGATATATACTTTCTTTTTGCAAAAAATTTGCAAAAAGGCGGCAAAATTATACTTTGCCGCCTAAATTTATCCTACCTTGCAAACACTGTGGTTCTGTCATTATCCAATATGCCCTTGTCTGTACTATCCTCATTATCAAAATCGGATATGGAACTGCCAAGGGAATTTTTAAGGCTGTCCATAATCTTATCAAAGGGAACTGCCTTATCCTTGTCTATATGAACATCGGAAACATCGGGTGTATCCGTCACCTTAAATTCACCCTTAATTGAGTTGTAGCTAAAACTGATGTACTTTTCTTCATCCTTGTTAAAGGAGCTTAGCGTAACAGTATCTTCCTTAGATTTATACTCCCTATTTACAATATCTCCCCCATCGTAATATACGGAATATTCAATAACATCACGACTTTTCAGGCTTTCATTTGCCATATCTCTAAGAATTTTGGATATTTCTTTAGGAGTGCTTGTGTTTTTTATTATGGAGGACAGAATATTGTTTGATATATATTCCTTATAAATAGCCTGTGTATCCTTGTCCTTTTCAAGCAGGTCGGCAAGGCTGTTGAGTATTACGGAAATATTTTTTCCTGTAAATCTAAAAGTATCCACAGTACATTCAATACCGTTGTACTTCTTTTCATCGGTAGTTACACAGTTTTTTTCAATTTCCCCGATAACAGGGGAATTGGAAAAATCATAAATCCAGGCCATTTTATCCCACCCGGAAAGATATTCCTCTGACTTCTTCTGTGAATTGCCGTTATTGGACCCGTGGTTCTTAAAATCATTTAGGGATTTTGTATCACAGGTTATGGAATTATCGTTAAGAGCCATAGAAACAAGTTTATCCTGTGACTGTATTTTCAGCTTAATAAGCCCCAGAAAATCAATGTCAATTTTTCTTTTATCCTGACTGTTGCTCCACTCAATATCCATATTGACCTTGGAATAATCTGCACCGGTAAAAACCAAAATTGAAGAATAGTCCTGTCCCAGTGTAAAATCACCCTTTAGTCCAAAATCCTCATCAGAAAGAGAACCTATGTTTAAACCCTCTTTCACCATATAGTACTTTGCAGGGCCTAAAATTCCCCTCATAATATTATCTCTAAGAGCAAATGCTGTAATAGCTCCGGCAATAAGTACAACTAATATTACAATAAGTACAATACCGCCCTTCCTCTTAAAGAAAGGCTTTTTTAAAGGTTTTACGTTTTCAGCATCTTTTATTTCTGTACTTTCAGCACTAGTAATATTAGCACCGCACTGTGAACATAACTTGCTGTTATCATCAATCTCTGCACCGCAAAAAGGACATTTCATATCTATTTCCCCTTTCATACCTTATTTAATAAAGTGTTAGCTTTCACTACTATAACCCATATAATTAAAATAGTCAATATCCTACAAAAAGCAACACAGCACGACCCCCGCCGTGCTGTAAACAGTAATCTTATTTGTAAATTCACAACAAATACAATACAAATATTTTGCGTATTACCGCCCATAAATATGCAAAACAAAAACCGCTCCATTGTGGAGCGGTATAATTAGAAATCATTTCCCAATTTTCTAAATCTATTGTAACGGTTTTCCGTAAGAGTTTCAGCGTCAATAGACATATTTTTCTCAAAAGTTCGGGCAATAAGCATTTTAAGACCCTCAAACATCTTCCTGTCCTCGCTGTCGGCAGGTTCTCTGATAATTCTCTCTACAACACCTAAGTTAAATAGATTATGTGAAGTGAGTTTAAGACATTCAGATGCCTCAGGGGCCTTTGTGCTGTCTTTCCAAAGAATTGAGGCACAGCCCTCGGGAGAAATAACAGAGTAAATGCTGTCCTCAAGCATCCACACTTCATCAGCAACAGCCAGTGCCAAGGCTCCGCCGGAACCGCCCTCACCTATCAAAATAGAAAGTATGGGGGTTTTAAGAGTCATCATTTCCATAATATTTTCCGCTATTGCAAGGCCCTGTCCCCTTTCCTCTGCACCGATTCCGGGGTAGGCGCCGCTTGTATCTACAAGACACAAAACAGGTCTGTGGAATTTTTCAGCCTGTTTCATTAATCTAAGGGCTTTTCTGTAACCCTCAGGATTTGCAGAACCAAAGTTTCGTGTCATTCTCTCCTTTGTATTTCTGCCCTTTTCAATACCGATTACCGTAACAGGCATATCATACAGTTTTGCAACTCCTGCAACAATGGCCTTGTCGTCGCCAAATCTTCTGTCGCCGTGAAGTTCAAAGAAAGAATTGCCAAACATTTTATTTATATAGTCAACAGCCGTAAGGCGCTTTGCATCTCTGGCAGCTTTAACCTTATCGTAAGCACTCATCAGTTCTCCTCCTTAACATTTGTATGAAGTGAAAGGAGCATGGATAAAGTTTTCTTCATATCCTTTCTTTCAACCACTGCGTCAATAAATCCCTTATCAAGGACAAATTCCGCCCTCTGAAATCCCTTTGGCAGTTTGGTATGGGTTGTCTGTTCAACAACCCTTGGACCGGCAAATGCAACCAGTGCATTAGGCTCTGAAAGAATAATGTCACCCTCCATGGCAAATGAGGCAGTTACACCGCCTGTTGTAGGGTCTGTAAGAACTGTAATATAAAGAAGTCCTGCGTCGCTATGCTTTTTTACAGCGCCGGAGGTTTTTGCCATCTGCATAAGAGAAAGTATACCCTCCTGCATTCTTGCTCCGCCTGATACGGTAAAAACAACTACAGGCAGTAAATTTTCCGTTGCATATTCAAAGGCTCTTGTGATTTTTTCCCCTGTAACAGTGCCCATAGAACCCATCATAAAATCCGGGGACATAACGCAAAGTACTGTTTTGTTACCACCAATACTGCAAATACCGGTAACAACGCTTTCCTTTTCCTTACTTTTTATTTTTGCATTCATCAGCTTTTCCTTGTACTGGGGAAATTTTAGGAAATCTCTACTTTCCATTTCACCGTTAATTTCTTCAAAGCTATTTTTATCTGCAATCATTTCAATTCTCTCTCTTGCAGTCATACGAAAATGGTAATTACACTTTGAACATACACCCTGATTTTCCTTTAAATCACTGGCAAGAAGCATTGTATTACAGGAATTGCACTTAACCCATAAGGAGTCGGGAACAAAAGGCATGGCTGTTTCTTCCTGCGAGCCCTCCAGTTCATTTTTGGGTTTTAAAAAAGTAAATAAATCCATTTAATCACTCACTTTGCACCAACCATCGCATTGGCAGTATTTTTGGCAAAAGCCTTATAACACTTCTATTATATCACTATATCATCTAAGTTACAAATAAAATTTATTTTTTCTTTCTTCTCTTTTCAAATTCTTCAATGAAATCAGTTGTATAGGAGCCGTCAATAAACTCCTTATCGGAAAGTATTTCTATTTGTAAATCCCTGTTGTGGTCAATACCTGTAATTGAAAGCTCGGAAAGGGCCATTTTCATCTTACGGATTGCCAGTTCACGATTTCTTCCCTGGACAAGAACCTTACCCACCATACTGTCGTAGAATGGCGGAATACTGTAATCCTGATAAATGGCAGTATCAAATCTTACAAATGAACCTCCCGGAATATGCAGGCTGGTAATCTTACCGCAGGAAGGACGGAAATCCATATCCGGATTTTCCGCATTAATACGGCACTCAATAGCGTGACCGTGGAAAAATACCTGTTCCTGTGTTCTTGTCAGCTTTGCACCGGCGGCAACTCTTATCTGCCACTGCACAAGGTCGAGTCCTGTTACCATTTCTGTAACTCCATGCTCAACCTGGAGCCTTGTATTCATCTCCATAAAGTAAAAGTTCTTATCCTTGTCAAGAAGAAACTCAACTGTACCTACGGAGTTGTAATTAACAGCCTTAGCCGCCTTTGCTGCCGCCTCCATCATATTCTTTCTAATGTCAGGAGTAAGGGAGGGACTTGGACTTTCTTCAATTAGCTTTTGGTTCTTCCGCTGAACAGAACATTCCCTTTCACCAAGGCATAGAACATTTCCATGCTTATCGCATAAAAGCTGTACTTCAATATGCTTAACAGGCTTAAGAAATTTTTCTATGTAACAACCGCTGTCTCCAAAGGCACTGCCTGCCTCGCCGGAGGCACTTCTGAATGCGTTTAAAAAATCCTCTTCCCTTTCCACAAGGCGGATACCTCGTCCTCCGCCGCCTGAACGAGCCTTAATAAGGATTGGATAGCCGATTTTTCCAGCCGCCTCCATAGCCTCGTTTTCATCTTCAATAACTTCTGTGCCGGGGGTAATCGGTACACCGGCAGCCTCCATTGTTTTTCTCGCCTTGTCCTTGTCGCCCAAATCATTAATCATTTGTGATGAGGGGCCGATAAATGTAATATTACATTCCTCGCAGAGAGAAACAAACTTTGCATTTTCTGAAAGCAAACCATAGCCGGGATGTATGGCCTGTGCCCCGGAGCATACTGCAACAGAAAGTATATTAAGCATATTAAGATAACTTTCTCCAACAGGGGCAGGGCCGACGCAATAGGCTTCGTCTGCCAGGGAAACATGGAGTGCGTCCCTGTCCGCCTCGCTGTAAATGGCAACGGTACTTATGCCCATTTCACGACAGGCCCTAATAATTCTTACTGCAATTTCGCCACGGTTGGCGATTAAAATTTTAGAAAACATATATAAAATCTCCAATCCTATGTCGGACGGTTAATTTTCTATCCGAAGATTAAATTATTTAAACTACTTTACCGCAAAGGACATTTCTGCCTGAACATGAAGTTTGCCGTTTACATAACCCTTTGTGCTGATAAAGTAGAAAGGTTCACGAACCCTTGTAACAGTGGCCACGGTTTCCAAAGTGTCCCCGGGGAGCACAGGTTTCTTAAACTTAACTCCGTCAAGCTTTGTAAAGTAGGGCGTACCGCCCTTAACCTTGTCAGCAAGAAGTACGCAGCTTGCCTGTCCCATCATTTCGCAGAGAATAACGCCGGGAACTACAGGATTTCCCGGAAAATGACCCTTGAGGAAAAATTCGTCACCCTTTATCGTATATCTGCCCTTTGAAGTGTTTTCGTCCACAACCTCTGCCTCTTCAACTAAAAGCATATTATCACGGTGTGGAATAATTTCCATAATTTCTTTTTGATTCATAATTTTTCACCTTATATTAGACCTCCTCCCCATATCTGAGGAGAAGGTACTGTAAATTTTATTTACTTAATTGAGAATAAAGGCTTGCCAAATTCTACAATTTCGCCGTTTTTAACTAATACTTCTGCAATAACGCCGTCCTCTTCAGCCTGAATTTCATTCATCAGTTTCATAGCTTCAATTATGCAGACGATATCTCCTTTTTTAACGCTTTGACCAACCTTTACATATGGTTCAGCCTCGGGAGACGGGGACTGATAAAATACACCCACCATCGGTGCGTCAATTGTCTTGGAGGCAACAGGTGCAGCAGGAGCAGGTGAAACCTGTGCAGGAGCAGTCGGAACAGCCGGCTGTACGGGAACTGCCTGTGGGACAGCCTCTGTATGTATATCGGAGTTAAGGCTTACTACAGGAGCATTAGATTTACTGTTTCTTTCAATGCGAATTCTTCTGCCCTTTTTTGTTTCAATTTCAAGGACTCCAAGGTCGCTTTTTTCAGCAAGCTCAACTAATCTTTTTACGTCATCAAGGTCGTACTTCTTTAACTTAAAAACTTCCATTATTAATCCTCCATAAATTTCTTGAAGATAAGGCAAGCGTTGTGACCGCCAAAGCCAAGATTTGTTGAAGCGGCAACTGTAACATCTCTCTTAACAGCCTTGTTTGGCGTGTAGTTAAGGTCACATTCCTCGTCCTTTTCCGTATATCCGATTGTTGGAGGGATAATGCCGTTTTTCAGGGTAAGGGCGCATACTATAGCCTCTAATGCGCCGGTTGCCCCAAAGAGGTGTCCGGTCATCGACTTTGTTGATGAAATATTTACATTATAAGCATTGTCACCAAGGGCTATTTTAATTGCCTTTGTTTCTGTTAAATCGTTAAGATGGGTTGATGTACCGTGAGCATTCCAGTACCAATCCTCCTCACCTGTAACATTCGCCTCTTTCATAGCAATTTTAATAGCGTTTGCAGGAACAACAGCCGTTGAGTCCGGCGCAGTAATATGATTTGCATCACAAGTGTTGCCGTAGCCTGCAATCTCTGCATAAATTTTAGCACCGCGAGCCTTTGCGTGTTCATATTCTTCAAGTATCATACAGGCTCCGCCCTCGCCCATTACGAAACCGCTTCTGTTCTTGTCAAAAGGAATAGAGGCTTTTTTAGGGTCGTCAGTTGTGGTGAGAGCCTTAATATTCTGGAAACCTGCCACCGACAGAGGGGAAACAGCCGCCTCTGCTCCGCCGGAAATAATTGCGTCACAGTAACCGTTTTTAATGGCATGGAATGCCTCTCCTACCGCATTTGCACCGGTTGCACAGGCAGTTACAATAGGAACGCATGGGCCTTTTGCCTTAAATTTAATGGCTATTGTTCCGGATGCCATATTGGAAATCATCATTGGAATAAAGAAAGGACTGACTTTCTTCGAGCCAAACTTCTCCATATTAATGGAGTTGGTATAAAAAGACTCTAAACCGCCAATGCCCGAACCAACATATACGCCAAATTTTTCTTCTTCAATATTTCCCAAAATACCGCTGTCCTCAACAGCCTCAGTTGCCGCAGCAACTGCAAACTGTGTGTAGAGGTCATTTTTTCTGATTTCTTTCTTTTCAAAATACTTAGTTGCGTCAAAATTCTTAACAAGTCCGGCGACCTTAACCTTTAGATTTTCTGTACTGAACCTTTCCTCCGGGATAAGGTCAATACCGCTTACGCCATTAATAAGGTTATCCCATGTTGTGTTCATATCGTTACCGCAGGGTGTGACTGCACCGATACCTGTCACTACTACTCTTCTCATAACACTGTACCTTTCTATCAGGTGCATCAAAGGTTTTATGTATGTACGCAAAGCACCCGATTTTTTATTTAATTCACTTCCTGTTTAAAAGGAAAATTACATTGCAAGACCGCCGTCAATCCTGATTACCTCACCGGTAACATAGGACGCGTCATCAGAGGCAAGAAAACATATTACATTGGCTACATCTTCCGGTGTACCTCTTCTCTTCATTGGAATAGTTGCGTCAATGCTCTTCTTCACCTTGTCGGAAAGCACCTCTGTCATTTCTGTTGCAATATAGCCGGGAGCAACAGCATTAACTGTTACGCCCCTTGCGCCAAGCTCCTTGGCAACTGATTTTGTAAGACCGATAATACCTGCCTTAGAGGCAGAGTAGTTTGCCTGACCGGCGTTGCCCGTCAGTCCCACAACAGAGGCAAGGGAAATAATCCTGCCGCTTCTTCTCTTCATAAACTGCTTATATGTAGCCTTAATCATATTGTAGGTACCCTTTAGGTTAATGTCGATAACAGAGCTAAAGTCACTGTCCTCCATTTTAAGCACCAGCATATCCCTTGTAATACCTGCGTTGTTTACAAGAATATCAATACCGCCAAATTCCTGAATAATAGCCTCAACAGTTTCCGTAACAGAGGCCATATCGGAAACATCGCTCCTATAAAACTTTGCTGTTGCCCCCATATCCTGAAGTTCCTTAATAGCAGGAGCCGCCTTTTCCTCGTCACAAATATCTGTAATTATAATTACTGCGCCTTCAGATGCAAGCTTTTTGCAGGTTGCAAATCCGATACCTCTTGAACCTCCTGTAACAAGGGCTACCTTACCTTCTAATTTCATATTATTACTCCTTTATTGCACTAAGTGCCTCTAAATCTTCTGTATTTTCAACCTTGATTGCCGTAACATCTTTATTAATTTTCTTAATAAGACCCGTCAGAGTTTTTCCGACGCCTACTTCAATAAATGTGTCAACGCCCTGTGCAATCAAATTTTCTACAGTTACCTGCCACCTTACAGGATTTTTACACTGATTTACTATCAGCGACTTGTAATCTCCCTCATAGGGAAGTGCTGTATAGTTTGCATAAATGGGGATTTTAGGTGCATTAAGCTCTACACCCTTTAAATACTCACTAAGTCCCTGTGCCGCATCCTCCATATAGGGAGAATGGAAGGCGCCGCTTACAGGGAGAGCCACTGCTCTGCCCTTTGCCTCTTTGACCTTTTGAATTAAAAGGTCAACATTATCCTTATTAGTTGCCACAACTACCTGTGCAGGTGAATTGTAATTAACAGGCCAACATTCATCAATTCCGTCACAAATCTCCTGAACTTTTTCCGGGGGAAGTTTCATAACCGCCACCATAGCGCCCGGTGTTGACTTGGCGGCATTGTCCATAAGCTCTGCCCTCTTGCAAACAAGTTTAAAGGCATCTTCATAGCTCATCATACCGCCAAAACCAAGGGCGGCAATTTCACCAAGGGAAAAACCGGCAAGGTAATCAATATGTATTCCCTTTTCCTTTACCGCCTCTGCTGCAGCCAAATCAGCAGTGAATACTGTTGGCTGTGTGTTAACAGTAACAGAAAGTTCTTCCGCTGTGCCCTCAAAGCACTGTGAGCTTGTACCCTTTCTGATAGAGTCTGCCATATCGTAAACCGCCTTGGCAGCAGAAGAATTTTCATATAAATCCTTACCCATACCGGGGTACTGCGCCCCCTGGCCGGAAAACACTAATGCTATTTTACCCATTTTGCAGCACCCTTTAATGTTTCCTCTGCCTGAGCAAACATTTCCTCAATTATTTCTCTTGCAGGCTGTTCCTTTTTAACCATAGCGGCAACTTGACCTGCAAGGACTGTGCCGTTCTTTACATCTCCCTCACGAGCCGCCATTCTCAGCTTGCCTGCACCCATATTTTCAAGGGTTTCGTCATCGCATTTTGACCTGTCAAATTCACATTCCTGATATATTTTTGTAAAGGCGTTGCGTATTCCTCTTACAGGATGACCAAGTCTTTTGCCTGTTACAACTGTATCCAGGTCCTTAGCCTTAATAATCCTATCCTTGTATTCCTGGGCTATTGTGCATTCCTTGGCAACAAGAAATCTTGTACCTACCTGTACGCCCTTTGCGCCAAGCATAAAGGCTGCGGCAATCTGTCTGCCGTCTGCAATACCACCTGCCGCAATAACAGGAATATTAACTGCGTCAACAACCTGTGGTACAAGTGCCATTGTTGTTAAATCACCAACATGGCCTCCGCTTTCACCGCCCTCTGCAATAACTGCATAGGCACCACGCTTTTCAACCATTCTGGCAAGGGCAACAGATGCCACAACAGGAATAACCTTGATACCTGCCTCTGTCCACATCGGCATATATTTTGTAGGAGTTCCGGCACCTGTAGTTACAACCTTTACTCCCTCTTCTGCAACAACCTGAGCCGCCTCATCGGCAAAGGGAGATGCAAGCATAACATTAACACCAAAAGGCTTGTCCGTAAGTTCCTTGCACTTTCTAATTTCTGCACGGAGCTGTTCTCCGTTTGAATTCATAGCAGCAATAAGACCAAGTCCCCCTGCGTTGCTGACGCCTGACGCCAAATAGGCGTCTGCTACCCAAGCCATACCGCCTTGAAAAATGGGGAATTCAAGGTTCAGCTCCTTGTCAATTACTGTACTAATCATTTCTATACCTCCTAATATCTATTGCAATTCTGTTTCACGGTGATTTTCCACAATAGAAAGAATTATTTACACCCAGTATAATTTAACATCTCAATCCTCTTAATTGTACTATATTTCCATAATAATGTCAATGAAAGTGTGGTATTTATTAGGAGAAAATGATTTATTTATAAATTGTTTTATAATGTTTTTTTCTGTAATATAATAATCACATCATAATTACTATGTTGATTATCTTTATGTTTTATCCAATAACTTCACCTGTAGAGGACAGATTTTATTCATTAACTGCAATAATCCTCCAAAGACCTTCTAAGAGCAGTGTCCCCTGTTATCTCTATGCCCCTGCTAAGATTTTTCTGGTCCTCCTTTGGCAAGGTATCACACATTGTTTCCGTTATGAGAAAAGGGGTGTTCTCCCCTGCTTTAAAAACTGCCAAATGACCCTTTTCCGTTTTCAGTATATACCTTTCTTCCTTTACCTTAGTTTCCTTTTGGGTTGCCATAAGAAGGTCTGCCTTTGTTTCAAAATTTGATGATAAAAATACCGTTCCAAGCAGTACCAGGGCTGTTAAAATAAAGCATACATATTGTTTCAAGAAATATCTCCCTTTCTACATATAAAATTTTTTGCCCAGTATATATTCTTATACAGAATTATTTTTTCACAAAATTACACTAATATTCACTTCTATACAGAGAATTTTTGCACATATGCCGAAAATGTAAAAAATAGGTTTATTTTTAATGGATTTTATGATACAATATCTTCAGCTATGTTTTACATATATATTGAAAAGGAAAATTACACATAATATGTCTGTAAAACAATGTGAAACATTATACGGTTTCATATGTAAAAAACAAAATACTCAGTCCACTTAACACAGGAGGTGGTCGTTTTGAAAGAAACTGATATCAGCAAGTATTCCAACGGTAAAAAAACTGGTAACAGCGAAATCGAAATTGATAAAAAAGGAGCGGCAAAGGGTATTTTCTCCGGTGTCTGGAAAGCGGTTTTCACCGTACTTATGGTGTTTGTATTTGCAGGCGTTGCCGTAGCAATAAGCCTGGGTATCTACATCTTTGGAATTGCAACGGAGCCTACCGGTATTGACCTTTACGCTGCAAGCCTTAACCTTACCAGTCATATTTATGTCCAGGACGAAAAGACCCAGGACTTTAAAGAATATCAAGCTCTGTACGACACAGAAAACAGAGTTTGGGTTGACTTTAAGGATATTCCCCAACAGATGAAAGACGCCATGGTTGCCATTGAGGACAAGCGTTTCTATGAGCACAGCGGTGTTGACTGGCAGAGAACAGCAGGCGCCCTGCTCTCCCTTTCATCGGGAAGCAGCAGCTACGGTGGTTCCACCATAACACAACAGCTTATTAAAAACATTACCGACGATAACGAAGTATCCCTTAACCGTAAGCTCAGAGAAATTTTCAGAGCCCTAAATGTTGAAAAGGAATACACAAAGGACGAAATCCTTGAGGCATACCTTAATGTTGTAAACTTCGGTAACAACTGTCAAGGCTGTCAGTCCGCTGCCCAGCTTTACTTTGGTAAAAATATTCAGGACTGTTCTGTAGCAGAATGTGCTGCTATTGCAGGCATTACACAGAACCCAAGTAAGTGGAATCCCCTTATTTACCCTGATAACAACAAAAAAAGAAGAGAAATTGTTATCAAGGAGATGTACGACCAGGGTAAAATTGATAAAACAGAATATGAAAAGGCCCTTAAAGAGTCTGACAAAATGAAGTTTAAGGGATATAATCAGAAGAAAGAAGAGAACGAGGTTACTGTTCAGAACTGGTACATGGACGAGCTTTACTACGACCTCAAAAGGGACCTTGCAGAGGAATACGATATTTCCGAAGATGCGGCGTCAAGAATGATTTATACCCACGGCCTTAAAATATACAGTGCCATGGACACAAAAATGCAGAAGTATATCGAGGAAGTTGGTATGAATGTTAATTCCAACGGAATTAACGGACTTCAAACTGCCATGACTCTTATGGACTACGACGGAAGGGTTATTGCAACAACAGGTTCTTCTGAAAAGAAAGAGAGCAACCTGCTCCTTGATAGGGCAACCCAATCAGCCTTACAGCCTGGTTCTTCAATAAAGCCGGTTGTTGTTTATCCCTATGCCATTGAACACAATCTTCTCACCTATGGTTCTCTTGTTAAGGACGAACCTCTTGACAACTATCAGGTTGGTGCGGACGGTTCACCTGTTAAAGGACCTACCAACTGGTATTTAAGCTATAAGGGTTCTATGTCCCTGCCGGACGCCATTGAAATTTCCTCAAATGCCACAGCTGCACAGGTTATGGACCAAATTACGCCTCAGGCCGCCTATAAGCAGGTAACACAGCTTATGGGATTTGAACACCTTGATGAAAAGGACGGTCAAGAGGTAGGTGCTCTGTCAATCGGCGGTATGACAGGCGGTGTTACAGCCAGAGAAATGGCTGCCGCCTATGAATATCTTGGCAACGGCGGTCAGTACTATGAACCATATACCTACTACTATGTAACCGATAACGACGGCAAAATTATAATTGATAAAAGGGATAAAATTCCTAAACAGGCTTATTCCGTGGAAACAGCAGCTATTATGAACAGGGAACTGCACTTTAATGTTACCACCTCCCACAACACACCGGCATGGAATGCAAGAATAGACGGTTGGGACATTATAGGTAAAACCGGTACAACCAACGACGACAAGGACAGTTGGTTCTGCGGATGTTCCCCATATGCAACCCTTGCCGTATGGACAGGCTTTGACAACCCGGCAACTAACCCTGATACTTCTATTGCCGCCAAGAATTTTCAGCTTGTAATGAAAAAATATTTAAGCGGCAAGAAACACAAGGAATATAACTTCCCTGCCGATATGGAGGAAATTTCTTACTGTGTAAACTCCGGTTTGCTTGCGTCCTCCTACTGCTACAACACAAGAACGGGATATTATTTTAAGGATAAAAAACCCGATTACTGCTACGGCGACCACAGCGGTACAGTCTACGACAATAACGACGACACATATAATAACCAAAATAGTTACGGCGACTATGATCACAACAATAATTATAATAATGATTACGATAATCAACAGGATACCACTGCCGCCGCAGGCGGAGGCGAAAACCAGTCTGCAGAAGAAACCAAGCCCCCTAAGGAAACGGAAGAGGCAAAAACAGAGGCCGCTCCGGAAACACGGGCAGAACCTGAAACAGAGGCTGCTCCCGAAACTCATGCCGCCCCCACAACAGAGGCAGCCCAGTAATTAAGGAAGAAAAAGAATAAGGATAAGAGAGGTAACTAAAATGATTTCAGTAGCAATTATGGGCCACGGTACAGTAGGCTCAGGGGTAGCAGAAATTCTGACTACTCATAAACACAAGCTCTTTTCAGCTGTAGGCGAAGAACTGTATATAAAGCATATTCTTGATTTGAGAGATTTTCCTGACAGCCCTTTGGCTGATAGATTTACAAAAAACTTTGAAGACATTATAAACGATATTGAAGTCAGAGTAGTTGTAGAAGTTATGGGCGGAACAAATCCTGCCTATGACTTTGTAAAGAGATGTCTTATGGCAGGTAAAAGTGTTGTAACATCAAATAAGGAGCTTGTTGCAAAACATGGCAGAGAGCTTCTCGAAGTAGCTAAGGAAAACAACGCAAACTTCCTTTTTGAGGCTTCTGTAGGCGGCGGTATCCCAATTATCCGCCCCCTCTCACAGTGCCTTGTTGCAAACGAGGTTGACGAGATTGCAGGTATCCTCAACGGTACAACCAACTTTATATTCGGCAAAATGATTAACGACAATATGGACTTTGCAGACGCCCTTAAACTTGCCCAGGATTTAGGATATGCCGAGAGAAATCCAGAGGCCGATATTGAGGGTCACGACGCCTGCCGTAAAATTTGTATTCTTGCTTCACTTGCCTTTGGCAAGCATGTTTATCCCGAAAGTGTATACACAGAGGGCATTACCAAGGTTAGTCTTGAAGATGTTAAGTTTGCAAGTAAGCTTGGCTATGTGATTAAACTAATCGGCGATGTAAAAAGGGATAAAGAGGGTAAGCTGGATATTAAGGTTTGTCCAATGCTCCTTTCAAAAGACTGTATACTTGCAGGTATTAACGATGTGTTCAACGGAATTATGGTAAAGGGCGACTGCACAGGAGATGTAGTGTTTTACGGCAAGGGTGCAGGCAAGCTCCCAACAGCCTCTGCTGTTGTTGCTGATGTTGTTGACTGTGCAAAGCACCTGAAAGCAAGAAAGAGAATTTTCTGGACAGAGGGTAACAGCAAGGATATTGCTTCATATAAAGATAGTGTAACTGCAATGTACATAAAGGTTGCAGGCAACGGAGAAGAGGCCCTCAAGGCATTTCCAAATTCAAAGGTTATGACAGAGGATAACAAAACAGTACTGATTACTAAGGAATACAGGTTTGGTGAAATTGAAGAGAAACTTAATTCCTTACAGGTACTTTCCGCTATCCGTATTGGCAACCTTTAATTAAGTTTAATATTTTAAAAGTTTTTATAATCTAAAAAAATCGCTTAGGCGACAAGAGGGGATTAAAGAAATGGCACTTATAGTTCAAAAGTTCGGCGGCTCATCAGTAGCTGACGCCGAGAGAGTGTTTAATGTTGCTAAAATTGTAACTGACACTTACAAAAAGGGCAATGATGTTGTAGTTGTGGTATCTGCACAGGGCGACACAACCGACGACCTTATTGCAAAGCAGATGGAAATTAATCCGAATGCTAATAAGAGAGAAAGAGATATGCTCCTTGCCTCCGGTGAACAGATTTCAATTTCACTGCTTGCAATGGCTATCGAAAAGTTAGGTTACCCGGCAATTTCATTACTTGGCTGGCAGGCCGGTTTCCTTACAACTTCCTCCTACACAGCTGCACGCATTAGAAAGGTTGACGGCGAGAGAATCAGGCAGGAGCTTGACAATCGCAAAATCGTTGTTGTAGCAGGCTTCCAGGGCATTAACCGACACGAGGACATTACCACACTGGGCAGAGGCGGAAGTGATACTTCTGCTGTTGCTATTGCAGCGGCTTTAAATGCTGACCTATGTCAGATTTTTACAGATGTTGAGGGTGTTTATACAGCTGACCCACGAAAGGTTAAAAACGCGATTAAGCTCAAGGAAATATCATATGATGAAATGCTTGAGCTTGCGACCCTTGGTGCGCAGGTGCTTAATAACCGTTCAGTTGAAATGGCAAAAAAATATGGAATTGAGCTTGAAGTACTTTCAAGCCTTACTAATAAACCAGGTACTATAGTAAAGGAGAAACCAAAAATGGAAAAAATGATTATCTCAGGTGTTGCTAAGGACTGCGACATTGCAAGAATTTCAATAAGGGGTATTCCAAACGAACCGGGCTTTGCTTTCAAGGTATTTTCAAAGCTCTCTGCAAAGGACATAAATGTTGACATTATTCTACAGTCAGTAGGTTCAAAGGGTACAAAGGATATTGCCTTTACAGTTGCTCAGGATAAGGGTCAGGAATCCATTGATATTCTTAACCATTACAAGGACGCCCTTGGTTTCCAGGAGGCTATACTGGACACAGATGTTGCCAAGATTTCTATTGTAGGTGCCGGTATGGAAAGCCACGCCGGTGTTGCAACAAAGATGTTTGAGGCTCTTTACAACAACAATGTTAATATTCAGATGATTTCCACTTCAGAAATTAAAACCTCTGTTCTTATTAATATTGAGGATGCAGACAGAGCTGTTTCTGCTATTCACGATAAATTCTTCTAATAGAAACATTATAAGAAACATAACAGAAAAGACTGTACCTTTTTTGGTACAGTCTTTTTTATGGATAAAATTATTATTCCATATATTCTGAATAATCTTGGGGAGGATTTTTAACAAACATTTTTTCTTTAAGATACTTAATTGTATTTACATATCTGCTGTCAAACTCGATGACTTCCTGGCTAAAGCTATATTCATCAGAATATTCATTTTCATAATTAACTACGATACAGCAGTAGTTTCCCCTTGAAAAATCACTGATATATCCCACTTTCCTATAGTCTTTTTTAATAGCTTTCATAAGACCTCTGATTTTATTTTCATTATCTGTATAGCTATAGTCGTTATCATAGCCTATGCTGTCCATATTAATAAACACTTCCAAATCCTCTGCATACTCCTGAGGAATCTTTCCTATTTCATTTACATTAGCGGTTTTAAAGATTTTATACAAATCAGAATAATATTTCTCGACTATAGATTGGATACTGCTGTCATAGTATCTTTTTACAGAACTTCCGTCTTTAAGATTAAATTTAATTGTGTAACCGTTAGGCATCACCAATCTAATATTGTTGCGATAGTCATCATAGACATCAGTATATTCAAAATCTTCATCATAATAATCTACCATAGGGGGATAAATGTACCTTACCGGAAGATACATACCACCGTGTTTTTCTTTAATATCATTGACAACACCTTTATGAAAATTTAGAATTTTCTCTATTACAGCCTTATCCTCTGTCTTTAATTTGTTGTAATCCACCCCATCAATAATAAATTCATGGTCATTAAAGGAAAACTCCACACTTTTAACATCGTTGACAGAGGGAACATAGGTAACATAACCTATTGCATCTGTTGATATTGTAAAGAATATAGAAAGGCCTACTACCGCCTCTACCCCAAAGAGTATTAACCATTTTGCAAATTTGCCCATACCCTTGTGATAAATAAGGTGCATTATAAGGTGGGTAATAAATGTAAATATAATAAAACCTATAAGGAACACCGCAATAAATGTTATATTCTTTGAGTCTACATTTGAATCTGGTACAACGGAGAATATTTCTCCAAGCAAGAGTCCGCCCAAAAAGCCTACACAGATAGATGTAAAAAATCTGATTACAACATAGGGCGCAACAAATGCATAGCTGTTTTGTGCACGCTCCGTTTTTCTTTTCTTAATGAGTATAGCAGAAATACCAATAAGCACCACTGTAAAAACTACCCACCATATATAGAAGAATACTGTACCGGCGTCAAAACCGAAGCTGAAATTATCCATCCCATCATTACTTATGGTGGAAAATGTTCCCGTAAACACAGCGGAAATAGGCGAAAGCAGTGTTACGGAATTTGCGTTCATAAGAAATTCGTTAACACCGGGAACAAACGCTGTGGGATATATTCCCACTAAAAGCATAAACATAGGATAAATAAAACTAATTAACACATATGATATGACAGTATTTGCAACAGTACCACTGCAAATTGAAAGAACACACACAAGGGAAATATTGCCTGCAATAACAGCGCAAATTCTAAGCATAAGCTCCATTGTTCGCGGAAAGCCTGCAAAACCTACAACAGCAGACCCAGTAAAAGTTACTACAATAACAGGTACAATGGCAAGTGCCATAACGGCAGTAAGTCTTGCAAGAAAATGTGTTCTCCTGGAAACCGGCAAAGAACCAACAAAGTCCATTTGCCTTTTATTGTGTAGATATGAAAAAGCAATAAAGGCAATTATTGCGCTGAACACAATGCCAAAGAAACCGCATACAATACAAACTTCAAACTGTGACATTGGTCCTAAAAAACCACTTGGAAATTTTAATATATATAGAGAGCCTATATTGTTAAGCATGGTGGATAATTCATACAGTGCCTCAATACCCGGAAAGAAAAATGCTAAAAGTCCCCAGTATGCTATGGAAAGGGGTATAAATCTTTTTACAGTATCAAAAAATATAGTTTTAAAATGCTTAGATGACTTCATATCCTACACCCTCCATTTCATTAATAAATGCCTCTTCAAGAGTAAGGGGAAGCATTTCCATAAACGCAGGCTTAAAGCTCTGCAAATGATTGCCAATATCCTGTTCATCTCCCAAGGCAATAAAAGAAAACAGCCTGCCGTTCTGATTCATATTCCTAATATCCATACCCTTAAACAAATCCAATGACATTTCATCATTAAATGCAATCTGTACTCTGAAGGCCCTTGACTTCATATCTTCAACTCCGCCGCACCTTACGATTTCACCCTGGTGTAACAACAGCATACTGTCACAAATATCATTAAACTCCCTAAGGTTGTGGGAGGATATAATAACCGTCATATTATTGTCTGCCACATTTTCAACTATTAGCTTTTTTAATGACTGGCGGATAACAGGGTCAAGACCGTCAAAAATTTCGTCAAGATAAAGATATTTTGGCCTTGTTGAAAAGGCAAGTATAATTGCAACCTGTCTTTGAAGTCCCTTACTCATATTGATTACCTTGCCCTTGGGATTTACACGAAAAATTTTACACAAGTTATAATAGTACTCATTATCCCAGTTAGGATATATATTTTTTAGATAAGACGCCAGCTTTGTAAGGGTAGCTCCGTTTGAGAAAAAGGGATAATCTGAAACATAGTAGCTTTTGCCCTTTACAGAAATATTTTCAAAATTCAGTTCTCCGTCAACAATTATACTTCCCTCGTCCGGTTCGTAAACCCCGCTTAACATTCTTAGCAAGGTACTTTTACCGCTGCCGTTTGAACCCGCAAGCCCACAGATTGTCCCTGTTTGGATAGTTGCCGAAATATTATTTACTGCGGTAATCTTGTCAAACCTTTTTGTAAGACCTTTAATTTCAATCATTTTCTTCCCCTCCGTAATAAATTTCATTAATTATCTCGCTTATGTCATCAGGAGAAAGTCCCACACTGTATGCCTCCTTTAATTTTTCCCTAAGCTGATTTTTCATTTCTATTCGGCGAGCCTCTCCGTTTTGCAGTTTTTCGGAAATAAAACTCCCCTTTCCCGTTACTGTGTAAACATAACCACTGCTTTCAAGCATTGAATATGCCTTGGCTACCGTATTGGGATTTACTCCTAAGTCCGTTGCCATTCTCCGTACAGCAGGTAGCTGTTCATTTGATTTAATGGCTCCGTATGAAACGAGCCTTATAATATTGTCGCATATCTGCTGATACACAGGTACTCTGGACTGAAAATTAATAGAAAACATTCTGACCTCCTTTGAATAATTATTGTACTATCCATAATAGTACAATTAGTACACTTATATAGTACACCGTAGTACACTCCCTGTCAAGTGTTTTTTAACAATTTTTTTATTGACACAGTTACACATTAATGATAAACTTTAGTTATGCACATGGAGGTTTATTATGAAAAAGGATAATGAAACATTAATTATGGGAAGATTTCACATATATGACGCCCTTATTGTAATAGGCACTGCCGTTATACTTTTAGGGCTTGCTTTTATGGGCACAGTATTTTTAGGGGAGTTTACCCTTGGCAGGGCGTCTGTCATAATTGCAGTCATATTGATTATTGCCGGTTCAATTTCAGTTGGCAACGGCAGGTCTATGAAGAAAAAGGCTGTTGGCGAAACAGAGGAACTGTATATGGACTACAAAGCGGAAAAGAAAGCAAAAAAATCCGAAAATCAAACTTCACAATTATAACAAAAAGGGAGCACCTTTGGTGCTCCCTCATTATGTATATTAAGTTATCAGTTTACAAGTTTAATTGAACCGATTATAGGAAGTTCCTTAGCCTTTCCTGTAGCTGCGTTGACAATACCTAAAATCATTAGGATTAATGTTGCTAAAGAAAGGAGTGCCCTTATGACAATTCCGAAAATCGGAATAAAGTTCAGGACAATTCCTACTACAGCAATAGCAAGTTCAATTACAACAAGTGTAAAGCCCTGGTTCACATGAAAACGAACATACCTGTTGTTCTTTTCTGCAAATAGAGGAATCAAAACAAGGATACCTATGTAACTAAGAATAGACATAACCTTTCCGTTTTTAATTTCCGCCTGTGAATATTCATTTGTGTGGTCTGCAGTGTTAAGAATGTTATCAACTACAGACTGTGTACCCTGCTGTGTGTTTGCATTATACTGCTGACCCTGAGGAGCGCCTGCCTGCTGTGTGTTTGCATTATACTGCTGAGCCTGTGGAGCGCCTGTCTGCTGTGTGTTTGCATTATACTGCTGACCCTGTGGAGCGCCTGCCTGCTGTGTGTTTGCATTGTACTGCTGAGTCTGTGGAGCGCCTGCCTGCTGTGCGTTCCCCTGTGCCTGCTGGGCTACCTGTGTGCCGCAATTCTGGCAGAATACAGCATTATCAGCTATCTGCTGACCGCATTTTGAACAAAACATAATTTTGCCTCCTAAAGTTTTATTATGGTATTTTCTTATCTTTGATAAATTTCTTCATCTATAACATTATACCATATTTTTTCATAGATAAAAAGTAATTTTTTAAGAAATATGCTTTTATCACAAAATTCATTAAAATTCAACAAAGAAGAGAAAAAAACAGACAAAATAATAACCTTTTATACTATAAAATTGCCGAGGTGACATATGAAATACGAAAGAATGGTAAAAGGAATATTTAAAAGCCGTCCCAATAGGTTTATAGCTCATATAGAAATAGACGGAAAAGAGGAAGTCGTCCATGTAAAAAATACCGGCAGATGCAGGGAACTGCTGACAGAAAACGCAAAGGTAATATGTCAGAAAAGTGATAACCCCAAACGAAAAACAAAGTATGACCTTATATCCGTTTATAAAGGAAACAGACTGGTAAATATGGATAGCCAGGCACCCAACAAGGTATTTATGGAATACCTGAAGAATAAAAATCCCGATTATATAAAATCTGAATGTACCTACGGCAATTCCAGAATTGATTTTTATTTTGAAAAGGGCAAGGAAAAATATTTTGTGGAAGTAAAGGGCGTTACCCTTGAAAAAGAAAATGTTGTCCTTTTCCCGGACGCTCCCACGGAGCGCGGTGTAAAACATATTATGGAGCTTATTAAGGCTCAAAAGGAGGGCTACAATACATACATAGCTTTTGTAATACAAATGGATAATGTGGAGTATTTCACACCAAACAGAGAAACTCATAGGGAGTTTGCAGATGCCCTTGTAAAGGCAGAAAATTCGGGAGTGAAAATTCTGTGCCTTGTGTGCGATGTTACAGAAGACACCCTTGAAATCAAGGGTGAAATACCCTACAGATTATAAAAAATCCCACTACACAAGTAGTGGGATTAATTGTATTAAATTACAAAAATTATTCCAACTCTGAAACAACTTTCTTAATAGCCTCAAGAGCCTCATCAGGCAGCTTGTCGTATCCTTCCTTAGCTACTGCAAAGCCCTCAACAGCATTAACTCTGTTCTGCATAGCCTCTTTAAGAGCAGCCTTATATTCAGCATCATTCATATTTACTTCAAAGCCGTCCCAATCCATAATTTCAATATCAGAGAATGGGCCCCAAGCCTTAAATTCTGCTTTCTTTTCAACGATTGCCTCAAGAATACCCAGTGTATCCGCCGGCTTAACCTTCTTGCCCATAAAGTCGCCTGTATTGATAATGTAGCAATCTACATCTCTCTCTTCAACCAGTTTCTTAAACTTAGCATAGTCGTTTTTGAGAGGGTATGTTCTGAATGGATTAGCATAGGGAACAATACGGAGGGCGTTCATATCTGTACCTGCCTTAACTCTTTCGGCAGTTGATGTCTTTGTAGCAAGCGTTGCACCCATTACAGATGCAAGAGCAGCACCCTTTAGCTTAACAACCGGTGGAATAGTTGGGTCTTTCATAATCCAGAAGATAGCGTTAACAGGGGCGTCAATCTTATCAACTCTGTTTGGTGACCAGAGCTTAGACTTAATAGCACGGCCGTTGCCGTTTCTTATATCTTCAGTAACAAGCTGTACCTTGCCGTTCTCATCAAGTGTAGCACCACAGTTCTGGCAAGTTAAGAGATACTTGTTGTCAGGACAGCCTGCAGGATAGTCAGCTGTCTTATCAAAGTATGTTGGTTCAAGTGCAATAGAAGCGCAGGTATCTGTATTAATAATAAATGCGTCGTCGTGAAGAACCTTAATTTCATACTTACCGCCATGCTTAGCATGTGTAAGTGTTGACTTACCGGAACCGGAAAGGCCATATACAGATGCAACAAACTTCTCGTTATTGCCAAGGATATATTCCTTCTGACCGCCATGGCAGGAGGCATAGCCGTTTCTGTTAGCAATAGCCCAAGCCATTGTAAGTGTGCCTTTCTTGTGTTCGCCAAAGTACTTCATACCGAGTATAGCTGCACAGTTAGCGTCTGTATCAAAGTAGCAGAGTGTAAGGGGGTCGCTTAAACAACTGTAATCAACATCAGGGCTTTCTGTCGGCTCCCACTGGGGGTCTGAGAAAATATAAATATCGGCTTCCTTGCCGTCGCCAACAGGCTTTGAGTTCTTATACATCTTTACATATTCATCAGACATATACTGGAAGTTCAGCATCCATGAATACATAAGATTTTCTTCACCCTCAGGAATAAGGAGATGAGCCTTTACCATAAATTCAGGGTCAAGTCCTACGAATACGGTTGCATGATACATCTTTTCATATCTTGTCTTGTAGACAGCGTCCATAACTACCTTATCAAGTTTAGTATCATCAACTCCCGGCTCGCCCTTAATTCTGCGGGCAGCAGCGTAACGGCCTGTAACAGCACCGTCATTAAAGAGAAGAACCTTTGCGTCGCTGTCAAGACCAAATTCCTCTCCCCTGTAAACCGGAAGGTCAGTTACGATTGTACCGGGTGAATTTTTAGCAAGATTGTATGCCTCTTTAAGTGTGTTTACCGGCACTACATTGTTACCATAGAAAGCTGATTCAATGATTGATCTTGTCTTTGAAAAACCAACCTTGCCAGCACCAATTTCTTCTGTTTTGTAATTAGCTTTTGTTGACATTTCTTTGTCCTCCTTTAATCTGGTTTAAATGATAATTATCTGCTTACCATTTTTGCAATCAGAAAATATACAAATTGCATATTACCATTATACTATTATTTATTTCCTAAATCAACCGCAAAAATGTGCAAAAAAAGGAAATTAATTATTCAGTTTGTAGAAGAATTGACAATAGTTTAACAATATTATTCTACAGATGAATTTTTTCTCTTTCTAAGATAATCCTCAAGTATAATTGTGGCGGCAACACTATCTACCACAGACTTTCTTTTCTTTCCTCTGGTATCGGTAAAATTAAGATAATTGTGGGCAGTAATCGTTGTGCCTCTTTCGTCCTGCATAACCGCTTCTATTTTACAGGCATCACTCAATTCCTTAGCAAAAGACCTGGCGTTCTCTGCGGATTCACCCTCGCTGCCGTCCATATTTCTGGGAAGTCCTACCACAATAAGCTTCGCCTTGTTTTCCTTGGCAAGGGCAGCTATCTTTTCAATAAGTTTTTCCCTGTTGTATTCCTGAATCTGTGTTAGTGGTGAACTAAGCATTTCAAGTTTGTCGCAAATAGCAATCCCTGTTCTTGCCTTGCCGTAGTCCACAGACATAATAACCATAATTTTTCCTTTCACTGGAACAAATCATTCATATCACTGTTATGGGTATCAATGTAAACCGAAAGGTCATTCTCTCCGTCAGCCTGGGCAATAAATACCTCTTTCAAGGAAACATTGTTCTCCTTAAGCTTTGTCATAAGCCACTGGGTATCCTTACCGCTGTGCTTGAGATTTTTTTCAAGTACCTTGCCGTCAAGTACAAATATGGGGTCAGCCGTAGCCTTGTTTGGCTTCATATCCATATCATAAGGAGTCATGGGCTTTTTATCGCTCTTTGGAAGAACGCTGACAGCACCGTTGCTTTCAAGGTAGGCGCTCTGAATATCCTTTATGCTGAAATATCCCTGGGCCCTTAACTCCGATAAAAATTCACCTATATCCAGCTTGCATTTCAAAAGATTTTTCTTGTAAAACTTTCCGTTGTCATAAATAACAGTTGTCTTACCTGAGAAAAACCTCTTTAGGGGAAGAAATGTAAGGGAAACATAAGAAATAGCTACCGCGGCAAGACCGTATATAACCATTGCAATAAGGGGTTCATACCAGTCCTCCCAAGTTGATGTTGCAAGCTCCGCAGCTATTGAACCTATTGTAATTCCGTTTATATAGTCAAAGGTAGTAAGCTGGGAAAGCTGCTTGTTACCCATTAGCTTTGCAAGGATAAAAAGCACAATCAGCGACACAAATGTTAGTATCACAGTTTTCATTATAAACATAAAATCACCAATTATATTATGATGATTTTACCTGTGTATTATTCTTATTTTTCCTATTTTATTACCATGGACTGACGGAGCCTGTAATCTCACTTACAGACTTAATACCCTTCCTGTCCATATATTCACTAATACCTGCATTAATCTTAACAGGTGCATAAGGGTCGGTAAACATACAGGTACCAATTTGCAACGCCGCTGCACCTGCCATAAGCATTTCCACAGCGTCCTGCCATTTTGAAATACCGCCCATACCTATTATGGGAATATTAATTGCATTGGCAACCTGCCACACCATTCTTACAGCAACAGGAAAAACAGCAGGACCTGACAGTCCCCCTGTATTATTACGAATAATGGGTCTTTGGGTTTCAATATCAATTCTCATCCCCGTCAGGGTATTAATCATAGAAATTGCGTCTGCGCCGGCAGCCTCTGCCGACTTTGCTATTTCCGCAATATCTGTAACATTGGGGCTTAGCTTTACAACAAGGGGCTTTGTGCAGTGCTTTCTGACAAGTCCTGTAATAGCTCCAACGCTTTCACAGGAGGTACCAAACTGTACGCCTCCGCTTTTAACATTGGGACAGCTTATATTAAGCTCTATCATATCAACATCAGTTTCACTAAGTTTGTCCGCCATCATTGCATACTCCTCAGAGGTGTTGCCTGCAATATTTGCAATTATAACCGTACCCTGCTCTTTAAGCCATGGCAAATCCTTTTCAATAAAGTGGTCAACACCGGGATTTTGCAGACCTACTGCATTAATTATACCGCTGGGAGTTTCAGCAATTCTGGGAGGCGGATTTCCCAGCCTCTTTTTAAGGGTGATACCCTTGCAGGAAATACCTCCAAGCTCTGATAATTTAAAAAATTCGCTGTACTCATGTCCAAAACCAAAAGTACCTGACGCCGCAATAAGAGGGGAATTAAAGTGAACGCCGGCAACATTAACTGATAAATCTGCCATTAGAATACTACCTCCTTGCTGTCAAATACAGGACCGTCCTTGCATACATGAACATAATCTTTGGTACCGTCGTTTCTCCTTACCTCACAGGCACAGACAAGACAGGCTCCTATTCCGCATCCCATTCTTTCTTCAAGGCTGATTTGACAGGGTATGTCATTTTCGTTACACATCTGCGAAATTGCCCTTAGCATCGGAATTGGACCGCAGGCGCAAACCTCATCAATTTCATTTAACTTTTCTTTAAGTACATCTGTAACAAACGCCTTTCTCCCCAATGTTCCGTCATCGGTAGTAAGGTATAGTTCACAGTTGTCCCTGCGGAAATCACCTTGCAAAATTACTAAATCCTTATTTCTAAAACCTGTAATTACAACAGGCTTTTCAGTCTGCTTTGAGGCATAGAGCATTGGAGGAACACCGATACCGCCGCCTATAAAGCAGTACTTTTTATTTTTCTTAATATCAAAGCCCCTGCCAAGCGGAGCAAGAATATCTATCTTTTCACCTTTTTTAATTTTGGAAAGAATTTCCGTTCCCTCGCCCTTAACCTGATATACAAGTCTAAGGCAGGATTTGTCTGCGTCACAAATTGAAATGGGTCTTCTCAGGGTTTTTCCGGGTACAAGTATATGGGCAAACTGTCCCGGCTTTGCCAAGGCTGAAATATCCCTGTTTTCCACCCACATATCAAAAATTCCTGATGCAATTTCCTCATTCTTTATTACAAGAAATTTCTGTGCGTCATACTTCATTAACTGTCCTCCCTTTTATTCGTATTTTAACTTAACTGTTACCACTGATAAATTTTTCTTTTTAACAATATAAATATGTCCCTTATCAATAAAATTTTCGGGGTACATAGAATTTACCGTATCTATATATGTGAAGAAAAGCTGGTCTCCCGAATGGAAAAGATTTTCTACTGCGCCGGAATAATCAAGGTACAGCGGGTCAATGTAAAAACTAAAGTAGCTGTCCCTGTTATTAGCAGTTTCGTAGAGAGCATTTGTCATTTCATAGTTTTCATATGAGTATAGGTCTGTGAAATGAGGAGTGCTTTTCACATAGTAATTTTCCTCAACACTATTGCACTTTGGAATAAAATGATTAAAATTAATTGCCGTTTCTCCATTTTTACCGGTAACCTCATCAGAGGTACAGTCAGCATACAGCTTGCTGATTGTGTGGTCAGCCTTTATCTCTTCTGTTGTAATGTTAAAGTAGTCGTATTTTGAATACTCTTTGCTGTCGTCCCAGCCTACATCAACATAATACCAGTTTCCGTTTATTTTAACTGCATTCCACATATGGAGTTCCGAGCTTCCCTTGCCCATAATTGTGGCAGACTCAATGCCCAGCTGGCTAAGGAGATACTGAAATGTCTTTGAGTATCCCTCGCACACAGCACTGCCATTTACAAGGACCCCATAGGCTGTAAATGCAAGGTAATCATCTTTTGACGACTTTACATTATCTGCATATTTGCACATATCTATAATTTTGTTGTGAATTTTCAGTTCAAGGGAATATTCATCTAAACCATCTTCAAGAGATGCAAGAATTTTATTAGCCGACTTAAACAGCTCATCATTCATCTTTTTTATTTTTTCCGGCGACGCATAGCTGTAAAGCTGAATTGCCGTATAGTCATTTGTGTTGCTGTAGCCAAAATGGTCTGCCAGCCAAAAGACTGTTGGATTATCCATCTTAACAGCGGAAATAACAAGTCTGATTTCCGCCTGGGTCAGTACAACTCCGCTGTGACTTACCATTTTGCAGGGATATAGATTGTCCTCTGTGGTTTCTTCCGCAACTTCCCCAATGCTTTTTCTAAGCTCAATGTAAAAGTCCCTTTGCTCTTTTGTGGTAAGAGATTTATAGCCAATCTTTATTTTTTTAGGCCTGTAGTATTTATTATTTTTTTTATTTTGTGTATTTATGTCCCTGTACTCATTATCCTTGTCTGTAGGAGGAAATGTAGTGGAGGTTTTCAGCACATCTCTTTGGCTTTTTCCGTCAAATATACAGCCTGAAAAACCTGTACTAATGTTTAAAACAATCCCCAAAGCCAGGATAATTGATAGTAATTTTTTTATAAAAATTCACCCCATAATGTATTTCTATATATTATACGATAAAGCACACAAATAATAATTCTAAAATAGAAAAAAGATTGTACCAAACAATACAACCTTTCTATCTGTAATCTATTTCCAAGGTGGCAACTGCATTAAGGTTAAGGGAGGCTAAATTTCCGTCAAGAAATTCATAGTATGCTTGACTTGCCACCATAGCCCCGTTGTCGCCACAATATTTTTTCTCCGGCATATATAGATTAAATCCCAGTTTAATACATTCCTCTTTAAGCCTTTTTCTAAGTAGCGAATTTGCAGAAACGCCGCCTGCAATAACCAGTGTGTTCACCTTATAATTTTTTGCCGCACTTAAAAAATTTGTTACAAGACAATCCACCACAGCCCAGCGAAAGGAGGCGCACAGGTCTGCCTTTGGAATTTCCTCACCCTTTTGGCTAAGGTTGTGGATTGTATTTATAATGGCGGTCTTTAGTCCGCTGAAAGAAAAGTCATAGGGACTGCCGGCAACAACCGGCCTTGGAAGTTTAAAGGCAAAGGGGTCTCCATTTTCCGCCTCTTTGTCCATAGAAATTCCGCCGGGATAACTCATACCCAAAGTTCTTGCCGCCTTGTCAAATGCCTCCCCTGCTGCGTCATCTCTTGTTCTGCCTATAACTTTCATTTTTGTGTAGTCCTCTACATTAACAATATGGCTGTGTCCACCGGATACAACAAGGCACATAAACGGAGGCTTTAGTTCCATATTAGAAATATAGTTCGAGGCAATATGACTTCTTAGATGATGAGTTGGCACAAGGGGTTTACCTGTAGCATAGGAAAGAGCCTTAGCAAAATTAACACCCACAAGCAGCGCCCCAATAAGGCCCGGTGCGTGGGTAACGCCAATGGCGTCAACCTCATCAACAGTTATATCTGCGTCTGTAAGGGCCTGTTTTACAACCTGACTGATACATTCAGCGTGACGGCGTGATGCAATTTCCGGAACGACGCCGCCGTATAATTTATGCTCCTCTACCTGACTTGCAACTACATTTGAGAGAACTTTTCTTCCGTCCTCAACAACAGAGGCGGCTGTTTCGTCACAGGAGCTTTCAATTCCAAGTATTTTCATTTTTCTTCCCTTTTCAGAAATTTAGTTAATATCAAACCATCCTCTGCAGGATTGCGGTAAAAATTTTTCCTTACGCCGTTATTTTCAAAGCCATAGCTATTATAAAGGTTTATGGCAGGCAGATTGCTTTTTCTCACTTCCAAGGTGACAAAGGAAAGATTTTCTGCCTTTGCCTTTTCAATTACTTTACAGAGGAGCGCCTTGGCAACACCCTTTCTTCTAAAGGATTTTTTGACGCCCACATTCGCTATGTACCCCTCGTCAAGAACGGTATTAAAACCAATATATCCGGCAGGTATGCCCTCATACTCTGCAAGATAAAAGCAAGCCCCAACCTTTTTAAGCTCTGCTTTAAAGCTGTTCAAAGACCAGGGACTGCTGAAACATTCATCTTCAATTTCCTTAAACGAATGAATATTATCCTCATTCATTCTCACTATCTTCAGTAACATCTTTCTTAATATCTTTCAGGTGTTTTTTTAGGGATTTTTCAATACACCTTTTAATAATATCCCTGCTTGAACGGTAAATTCCCATACCAAATCCATACGGGTCAGGCACACCATGGTCAATACCTGCAAGAACTTCAATTTTGTTGTGAGGCACACCCATTTCAATGAGAAGATTTGTGTGTTCAAAACTCATAGTGAAAAATCTTGAATATTCTTCAGGATTAATATTTTTAAAACATCTTGACTTATGCTTACTTATATCAATACCGATTTCATCGCATACTTTTACAGCATTTTCCGACGCAGGAAGTCCGTCTGTTGTATTAAGGCCTGCACTTTCTGCTACAGTATCAATTCCATATTCTTCTGCCAATTTATTAAAAATACCCTCCGCCATTGGTGAGCGACAGGTATTGCCTGTGCATACAAATAAGACTTTGTTCACAACTAAAACCTCCTAAAAATAAGGTTCTCAAAATCAAAAAATCATCCTATATCGCCTATGTATAAAAATAGGTGCCACTTAAGGTGATTATATCACCTATTATTATGATTTGCAATAGATTTTATCATAATATATCACTAAAAACACAACAATAAACATATATGAAAATATTTTTAAAATATCACGGCTTTTATTAAATAGGGGTGTTAACGATGTCAGAATAAATAAAGTCCCTGACAATCTTAATACCGCTTTTCTGTGAGTAAAGTAAAATCCTGGGCATTTCCCGACTTAGGAAAATTGCCATACCCTCCGTTGATGAGTAGGCGCCTGTTCTCTTAAACACCAAAATGTCGCCAATACGCAAATTGTCCAGCTCAACATTTCTGGCAAGAACATCTGCCGTTGTGCAAAGGCTCCCGCAAATTGTCCAACTCTTCAAATCAGATTTTTTCTCACCTATGTGATAAATTTCAGGTATCTGCATACCCTGTATCTGTCCGTCATATTTAATATGGTTAATTCCTCCGTCAACAATACAGTAATTAACCCCGTGGTTAGTCTTTGCGTCAATCACCTTTGTAAGATAGTAACCGCAGGTGCAGGCAAAAAATCTTCCCATTTCAACGGTAAGATGGATTTTTTCCCCAACCTCCCGTATTTTTCCTGCTATAGAGTTAAGCCTTTCCTCCTCAAGTTCATAGGCATTTTCGGCAAAATAATCAACGGCTAATCCTGTGCCGTATTCCAGATTATCAAAGGTAAAATTGTACTTCTCTCTAATGCCATCAATAAAACCCATTACATAATCAAGCTCTTTTATAATTGTCTTTGCCTTTCTCTTTTGGGTTCCTGTAAAGTAGTGAATACCTATAATTTTAACACCCTTATATTCTTCCCTGTTTCTTACAATATCCTCTATATCATTCTCGTCCATACCAAACTGACTGCCTCCGGTAAGTCGGATAAGCACGGGGACTGTCATTCCCTTTTTTATAGCCGATTTATTTATAAGGTCAAGATGAAGATAGCTTTCAACCGTAAAGACTCCTACACTGTTATTCATAGCTCTGTCAATGTCTTTCTCGGTTTTGTTGACACCCGAAAAAATAACCTTTGACATATCTATTCCCACTTTTTCGCAAATTGTAAGTTCACCCGGGGAACAAACCTCAATTTTAGAAAAGGCCTTTGGAAGATTGCAAAGTAAAAATGGATTTGCTTTAATTGAAAAACAAATATCCACCTTTTCCCCAAAGACGGTTTTCACAAGGTTTGTACGGCTTTCAAATTGGTCTGTATCAAAAATATAGGAGGGTGTGCCTATCCCCCCAGCTAAACTTTCTAAAATTTTGTCATCCATTTTACTCGTCCTGTAACTTCTGCACTAAAGCATAAATTGCCTTTGCTGAATTAAAATTTTCCGGAATAAGGTAATTCGGTGTTATTTCAATATCAAATTCATCTTCAAGTTCGCTAACAAGAGCAACTACATCAAATGAATCAAGTACACTGCCGTCGATAAGAGAGTCTTCCTCTTCAAAATCAATATCCGGCCTTAATTCACTTAATATTTTATTTATTACTTCCATATCAATACCTTTCCTTTTATTTAAAATACTTTTCTAACCTTGACTTGTCCACCTTACCGTTTGGCAAAGCAGGTAAAGCATTAAGATTTATAATTTTTCTGGGCACCATAAATGCAGGGAAATTTTCACGAAAATAAAGGGTTATTTCCTTTGGAACAGCCTTGCCCGTATAAAAAAGATAAATCAGTGCGTTTGTTTTATCGTATATGGCATAACAGCTGTTAATTCCGCTGATTTCATAGGCAAGCCTTTCAATTTCTTCAAGCTCCACCCTATGTCCCATATGCTTAATTTGTCTGTCCTTACGGCCGTTAAAGTAAAGATTTCCGTCTGCTCCAAAGTGACCCAAGTCACCTGTTTTATATATAATCTCCCTGTAATTTTTGTTAAGGGGATTTTGCACAAAAACCTGTGATGTTCTTTCAAAGTCCCCATAATAACCAAGGGTTACTCCCGGACCCGCAACGCAGATTTCTCCTACTTTTCCCTTATCAACAGGATTGTCCTTCTTATCAAGCAAAAATACTGAATAGTTATCATATGGCTTTCCAATAGGCAGAACTGTGTTTTCATCTGCCTTGTCCACAACCTCAAAATATGTGCAGGACGCAGTTGTTTCTGTTGGGCCGTACTGATTGATAAAACGGGCATTTGGCATATTTTCCTGCCATATTCCCAGGTACTTGCCATTGATAACTGAGCCTGAAAACACAACCTTTTCCACATACTCCGGTTTTCCCTGTGAAAATCCCTTTAATTTTGCAGGAATTTCAATACCTGCAACACTCCAGCAAAGTGTATTCACCTTATATTTATTAAGTGTTTCAAAGAGCTTAACAGGAATTGCAAACTCATTTTTTGGAATAATAACTGTAGACGCACCGGTTTTAAGGGGAATATAAATATCCCTTACTGCAGCAATATAATCAAGAGGCGACTGACTTCCCAAAACATCTTTATCATTACTGTTAAGAACCTTACATATTCCATTTATGTAGCAAATAAGTGAGCTGTGGCTGGTAACAACGCCCTTTGGCACACCTGTTGAACCTGAGGTAAAAACTACATAAAGAGGACTGCTCTCTGTAATATCAGCAGTTCTCCTTAAAAGAATATCATCATTAATTTTGGTATCAATTATATCCTCCAGCACAAAAACTTTGCCCTTAAAATCAAGTTTTTCTGCAATTTTAAGGTTGTCGCTGTCAACAATCATAACCTTAGACTTTATTACGCCTAAAATCTGATTAAGCCTTTTTACAGGCATCGTAGGGTCCATAGGCACATAAAAGCAGCCTGCCCTTACAACGCCCAAATATGCGGCAGGGGTGTTTACATTTCTGCCGGACAGCACTGCAACCGGACTGTTAGTACAAATCTTATTACTTAGAAAGGTTCCGATAGACTTTGTTTTTCTGTTAAAGTCATGAAAGGTAACAGTATTTTTTGTGTCGTTATACAGCACTTTTGCACCGTATTTCCCTTGGGAATTGTCCAGCCAGGAAAGAACACCTTTACTCATACTTTACCTCCTCACCCCTCAAGTTTTCTATGTGTTTCTAAAAAAGTGTGCAAACATATTATTATAATTTTATTTCATAATCATACATTTGTCAACTTGTGATACCTTGTAAAAAGATACTGTCGTACACTTAAAATTTTTTAAAAAACTTTCCTTAAACTTGCATATTTTAAAACAAATTTTACATATTATATTTTTTATCATAACACACACAATACTATTGCAACAAAAAATTGTTGCTTTAATATAAATCAAAAATAAGAAAATCAGACGACAATAGTGAAACAAAAACTTTGACTATTGCCATGGTCTGAAAGAAAGGAAATTTATATGTCAAACTCAAACAACCAGATTAATGTACCTGAAGCAAAGGCAGCTCTTAACAAGCTCAAGATGGAAGCAGCTTCAGAGGTAGGCGTTACACTTAAGGACGGCTACAACGGTGACCTCACATCTCGCCAGGCAGGCCAGATTGGCGGTAACATGGTTAAGAAAATGATTGAAAGCTACGAAAACTCTATTAAGTAATTATACCTTTAAGACCAAGTGATTGTAATAAAGAGGTTTATGCAAATCACAAAAGCTAAAAATTATAATTAACTTAAAAAGCTTCAATTATAAGAAAGGGACTGCTCCAACAGGAACAGTCCCTTTTGTTAAGTCCGTATACGGACAATATTACGCCAAATTTCCATATAAAAATATCAGTCTGTGATTATTTTCTGTAATATCTTGCCTTTCCTACGCCAAGGTAGTCATATCCCTTGTACTTGCCGGATTCTACCGTGCAAAGTACTTTAACTGTTTTTCCTTTTTTGAGAATTTTAGCCTTTACCAGCTTTCCGTTCTTCTCAACATATACCTTTGTGTTTTTGCCCAGCTTTTCCTTAGGATATGAGCTAAGGCCCTTTTTATTAAGTCTGCTGTTGACTATAAAATATTTCTTGCCCTTGTACTCAACACAGGACCAACCAAATTTATCATCATATAGCCATAACACTATTTCGCCCTTTTTGAGGCTTTCAACCCCTACGCTGGTTTTTCCAACAGGGTCGTTATAAGCATATCTGTAAAGATTAGCATTTTTCTTTAGCTTAACCTTTATTACAGGTGTTTTATAAACATAGTTCATATCAAAATTGGCAGAATTATTTTTAATCCTACCGCTGTCACTATACTGCCAAATATCACATTCAAAATCTTTTTTATCTGCATATTGGGCAAGCCAGATTGAATAGTTCTTCTTTATGCTGTTATAATTAAGAAAATTCTTAAACCAGTTAGCATTAGCATATACACCTGCAAGGTAACCCTTATTTTCAATAATTCTGCAAAATTCCTTTGCCATTTTTGTCAGATTACCCTTTCCCAGATATGTAAGGCTGTTTTCCTCCATATCAATATATACAGGCATATCTATATTTTTACCCTTAATCCAGCTTAAGCATAGTTTTGCTTCCTTTTTTATTTCTGCCATATTTTTAGCATAACTGTAGTGATATATCCCTACTTTTAGGCCTGCTTTTTTGGCATTTCTGTAGTTCTTTTCAAAGTAGGGATCCTTCTGGTTACTTACCATTCCATATCCGCACTGAATAAGAACATAATCAATGCCCACATCTTTTACGGCATTAAAGTCAATATCACCATTCCATTTGCTGATGTCAATGGCCTTTGCTGTCATTATTTTTCCTCCTTTAGTTCCGGCAAACCTGCTATAGAGGATAGGATTGACAGCACACCTGCCAAAGCAGAAGCTGAAATAACAGTAAGCCACTGCACATCGGAAATTACAGCTGACACGCCAATGGTAGATATAGCTGTCTGGGCAACAGTTTTTACGGCTCTGATACCTGCAAAGCGTATCCACTTTTTAAATTTTGTCATCTACTTACCTCCTAAATACTTATTTCTTCTATTCTATGATTTGTAACCTTTATTTCTTCCGAAAGCATAGAAATATTTTTTTCTGCCTCATACATTCTCTCAATAACTTGATTGTGCTTATCCACCTTTTTTTCCAACTGCTCAATGCGGTAAGTCATAAGCTTGTTGGTGGCAATAATTCCCCCGATAGTACCCAAGGCTGAACCTGCGAATGTTATGAGGGCAACAAAAATTTCTCCTTCCATATTTTTTGTCCCTTCCTATTATATTTAACCGCTATGTTCTGCCGGCAGGATAAACAGCAGAACATATATAATTGTAGAGATTTTAAAATAATTCATCAATGCAATAATTGCATAAAATCCTTATTCAATAAATTTTATGAAATATTTTTCCTTTTGTCCCACTTAACACTGTATGAAAAATTTTTTCACAAAAAAAGAGCGTGCCTAAGCACACTCTAAATCTAAATTTATATTAATAGAACTTTGCCATTTCATCAATGTCCATTCTCTTTGGCATATCCGGGTCAATATCCCTGTATCCCAGAGCAATAACCGGGGCAATCTGCTGATTTTCGGGAATATCTAAAATCTCTCTTAATCTATCAGCGTCCCTTATTCCCATTACCAAAGTACCAAGACCCATTTCACAGGCTTTAAGCATAAGATTTTCATTTTGTAGACCCAAGTCATATGCTCCCCAAAGGTCCCCCATTTCATTTGCAGGAGTACCGTCATTGTTAAATCCTGCATTTCCTTTTTCAAATGCCGTCACTATAAGCACCGGGGCGTCTGCACAGTTTCTCTGATTATATGGCGCAAAGCACTCCTCTTTTATTTTGCTGAGCATATCCTTTGACATCACAATGTAATATCTTCCTGTTTGAGAATTTTTCCAGGAAGGAGCCTTTTGTGCATAACTTATTATTTCCCTGACTGTTTCTTCCGAAACAGACTTATCAGCCTTAAATTTTCTTATACTTCTTCTTGCTGAAACAACTTCATTAAACTCCATAATTAACCTCCCGTTATTTTCTATTCAAATAGTAGCACAGCAAAAGTAAAATATCAATAAAAGATTTTTCTAATCTATTTTATAAACTGCACCTAAAGATATGGACAGATTTCATTTTTAATTATATAATTATTTTTAAAGAAATACAAGGAGATATTATGAATACAGTACTGGTAACAGGGGCATCCCGTGGAATTGGCAAAGCTATTGCAGAGGGCTTTGCAAAGGAAGGATACGCCCTTGCGATTAACTATAATAACAGCAGAGAATCTGCACAAGATTTTGCCGCCCGCCTTATGAAAAAATACGAAGTACCCTGCGGTGCATATAAAGCTAATGTAAGGGATAAAGGCGAAGTTGAAGAAATGGTGTCCCGAGTCAAATCAGACCTGGGTACAATAGTGACCCTTGTGAACAATGCAGGAATAAGCACCCAAAAGGAGTTTCGAGATATAACAGAAACCCAGTGGAAAGAAATGCTTTCCACACATCTTGACGGAGCATATAACTGCACCCAGGCAGTACTTCCGGATATGCTGTGCAGGAAATACGGCAAGATAGTAAATATAGGTTCAATGTGGGGTATTACCGGCGGGAGCTGTGAGGTTCACTACAGCACAGCAAAGGCGGGACTAATCGGCTTTACAAAGTCCCTTGCTAAGGAGGTTGCACCAAGCAATATTAATGTAAACTGTGTATGCCCCGGCGTCATTGAAACAGATATGCTGAAAATTTTTGACAGCCAAACAATTAAGAGCCTTGAAAATCAGACTCCCCTGGGAAGAATAGGAACACCAAAAGATGTTGCAAAAGCGGTACTGTTTTTATGCAGTAAAGAGGCAGACTACATAACGGGCATTACCCTGAATGTAAACGGAGGATTTTTAATTTAAGGAGAAAATTATGTGTTTTATATGCAAAAGAATTGAAATGATAAAAAACGGCACAAACCCATTTTTTGTAAAGGAGCTTGAAACAGGATATGTGGTAATTGGCGACAATCAGCATTTTACAGGCTACACCCTGTTTCTATGCAAAGAACATAAAACGGAACTCTTCCACCTTGACAGGGACTTTAAAATGAAATACCTTGAGGAAATGACAATAGTTGCACAGGCAGTTTCCAATGCCTTTAAGTCGGACAAAATCAACTATGAGTTGCTGGGAAACGGAGAAACACACCTTCACTGGCACCTGTTTCCCCGTCAAAAGGGGGATATTGAAAACTACGGTAACGCCGGCAAAGGACCTGTCTGGTGGTATCCAATGGAAAAAATGTATGACCCGGCAAATGTTCCCTCGGAAGAAGAAAGAGAAGATATAAAAGAAAAATTACTTTTTGAACTTAATAAATTGCTATAACAAAAATCCGCTGATACTTAATCAGCGGATTTTTTATTATTCGTTCATACCACAGCACTTTTTATACTTTTTACCGCTGCCGCATGGACAAGGGTCGTTTCTGCCAACTTTATTTTTCTTTACGATTGGCTTTTTCTTTGGTTTTTCTCCGTTTTCAGAAACCCCCGCCTGTGTCGGAACAGCAACCTGTTCACGCCTAAGGGCAACATTAACCGCACTTGGCATTGGCTGTTTGCTCTGTTTGTCCAGCATAACCTTGTGAGCCTGAGCCGCCTTTTTCTCCTCTTCTGCCCTAAGTGCCTCCATTTCTTCCTGTCTGGCCTTAATTGCCGCAATTCTCTTTGGCTGGAGCAGGCAGAGCTTAACTGTGTCTTCACGGATTGTTGCAATCATTTCGTCAAACATATCAAAGCCTACCAGTTTATATTCAACAACCGGGTCTTTCTGACCGTATGCTGCCAAATGGATTGACTGTTTAAGCTGTTCCATAGCGTCAATATGGTCCATCCAGTGTGTATCAACGGATTTAAGGAGATATACTCTTTCCATTTCACGCATTGTTTCTTCATCAAGGATTTTTTCATTTTCCTTGTAGATATCCATAGCCTTGTCTGTAATCAGCTTTACAATATCTTTTTTATCAAGTTTATCCAGCTCAGCATCGGTAAATCTAAGGAAATCCTTGTCGGGAATAAGCCACTTATAGGTTTCTCTAAGGGAAGAAAGATTCCAGGACTCTCTCAAAATGTTGTCATTTACATAAATGCTTACATTTTCTTCAATAGTATCCTGTAACATTTTAATAACTGTGTCGTGGACATCTTCACCGTCAAGAACCTGGTCCCTCTGTCCGTAAATAATTTCCCTCTGACGGTTCATAACATCATCGTACTGGAGAACATTTTTACGGATACCAAAGTTCCTCATTTCTACTTTTTCCTGCGAGGACTCAATTACATTTGAAAGCATTTTATTTTCTATTGGGGTATCGTCGGAAACACGCAGGGTATTCATAATGGACTTCATTCTATCCCCGCCGAAAAGACGCATAAGGTCGTCCTCTGTAGAAAGATAGAATTGGCTTTGACCCGGGTCGCCCTGTCTGCCTGCACGGCCTCTTAACTGGTTGTCAATTCGTCTGGATTCGTGGCGTTCAGTACCCATAATACAGAGTCCGCCCGCCTCTCTAACCTTGTCGGCCTCCTCTTTTATTTCTTCTTTATACTGTTCAAGAAGTTCAGCAAAGGTTTCCCTTGCAAAGAGAATATCCTTGTCGTCCGTGTCTGAATGTGCGTCAGCCTCGGCAATAAGCTCCTCTGCAAACTTCATTTTTTTCATCTGCGTCTTTGCCATATATTCGGCATTACCACCCAGAACAATATCAGTACCTCTACCTGCCATATTTGTAGCGATTGTTACGGCCCCCAGTTTACCTGCCTGTGCAACAATTTCCGCTTCCTTTTCGTGATGCTTAGCGTTGAGGACATTATGCTTAATGCCCCTCTTTTTGAGCATTCTTGAAAGTTTTTCTGATTTTTCAATGGAAACTGTACCCACAAGGACAGGCTGACCCTTTTCGTGGCACTTAATAATATCCTCAATAATACAGTTGAATTTTCCCATTTCTGTGGGGAAAATCACATCAGGCAGGTCTTTTCTTATAAGTGGTTTATTTGTAGGGACTTCAACAACATCCAGCTTGTAAATTTCCTGAAATTCCTGTTCCTCTGTAAGAGCCGTACCTGTCATACCGGAGAGCTTTTTATAAAGGCGGAAGTAATTTTGGAATGTAATGGTAGCCAAAGTCTTACTTTCGTTTTGAACTTCCACACCCTCTTTAGCCTCAATAGCCTGATGCAAACCCTCGTTATATCTTCTGCCTATCATCTGACGGCCTGTAAATTCATCGACGATTATAATTTCGCCGTCCTTAACAATGTAGTCAACTTCATTTTTCATAACGCCGTTTGCCTTAATGGCCTGGTTTACATGGTGCTGAATTGTAAGATTTTCAGGGTCCGTAAGGTTGTCAACATTAAAAAATTCTTCTGCCTTTTTTACACCTGACTGTGTAAGTGTTGCAGTCTTTGCCTTTTCGTCAACAATGTAGTCAATGCCCTGTTCAGCATAGAATTCCTCGTTGTCTTCCTTGGTATCAACCTCAGTAACAACGTATTTTTTCAGTTTCTTTGCAAGGGTATCCGCCCTTGAATAGAGGTCTGTGGACTTGTCGCCCTTACCGGAAATAATAAGCGGAGTTCTGGCCTCGTCAATTAAGATTGAGTCCACCTCGTCCACAATGGCAAAAGCGTGTCCGCGCTGTACTTTTTCCTCTTTGTAAACAACCATATTATCTCTAAGGTAGTCAAAACCAAGCTGATTGTTTGTACCGTAGGTAATATCGCAGTTATAGGCTGCCTGTCTTTCATCGTTATCCATTTCCTGTGTAATAAGTCCCACTGTAAGACCCAGGAACTTATGAATTTTTCCCATCCACTCACTGTCACGGGTAGCAAGGTAGTCATTAACTGTAACAATATGTACGCCCTGACCTGTAAGGGCGTTAAGGTATGCGGGAAGTGTTGCAACTAATGTTTTACCTTCACCTGTTTTCATTTCGGCAATTCTGCCCTGGTGAAGAATAATGCCGCCGGTAACCTGAACCGGGTAATGCTTCATTCCCAGTACTCGGTATGCCGCCTCCCTACAGGTTGCAAATGCCTCGGGAAGAATATCATCAGTTGTCTCTCCCTTTGCAAGTCTGTCCTTTAGTATGTTGGTCTGGTTTTTAAGTTCCTTGTCGCTCATTCCAGCATACTGCTCCTCAAGTGCAAGAACCTTTTGGGTAATGGGTTCTACCCTTTTAAGCTCCCTTTTACTGTATGAGCCAAACATCTTTCTAAGTAAATTCATATTAATCATCCTTTATTTTTTTGCATAACGTGTAGTTACCAATTATAAGGTACATTATAGCATATACTTTTTAAAAAATAAAGGGGAGTTTGCAGAAAACTCCCCTTTTACAAAAATCATTTATTTTCCTTATCAATAACATCTTTACAGGCAGACAGTGCAGAAACTGCAATAGGCTGGGCATTCTGTGAGCCATATCCCTCAACATTACTTACCACCACCGCAAAGGCAAGGGGATAATCTTCATTCTGACAATACCCTACAATCCAAGCGTTATTCTTGTCACTGCCGGAACCGTTGGAAATTGTGATTTCTCCTGTACCTGTCTTTGCGGCAACCTGCAGTTCATCATCAAAACCACCGCCGCCGTAATAATTTTCAACATTATTACGCATCATTTCTGCAATTCTTTGGGCTATATCCTTGTCCATCATAGGGCTTCCTGTCCCGCCCCCTGTGGTAATACCCAGCTTTGTAAGAATACTTGCGTCACTTCCAATAATATATGGAAGTACAGGCTTGCCGTCATTTGCAATAGCCGAACAGATAATTGCCATTTCCATAGGGTTGACAAGGTCATGATACTGTCCTACGCCTGACCACGCAAGCTGATTTTTCGTTGCGTCACTTACATCGTATTTACCGTCTGCAATATCAATATCTCCCATACTGAAAGAACCATTGATACCCATTGAGTTTGCAACCTCTGTCATCTTTTCAATACCGATTTCCTCTGCAATCTTTGCAAAAACAATGTTACAGGAGTTGCCAAGGGCCTGTTCAAGAGTTTCACTTCCATGGGCGTAGGAATCGTTACAGTGAATTTCACAGCTTTCATCATCGCCGCCAATGCGTTCAACGCCCTCACAGTACCATTCGCGGGTATCAGCGTCGTCCATATATTTTAGAGCCGCCGCCGTGGTAACTAATTTAAAAATCGAACCCGGGGTGTATGTACTGCTTACAACATTGTCAACATAAACGCCCTCGTATTCATCCTGATTATCCTCTGTAATTTTCGGGGGATTTTCAGGGTCATAGGAGGGGGCTGAAACATCACACAGAACCTCTCCTGTCTTGTAATTGTATACGATACAGGCACCCTTTCTGTCCCCAAATTCTCCATAAATTCGGGAGCAAACCCCTGCGTCAACAGTAAGGTCCATATCGCTGTTTGGCTTTAAGGAAGTTGGAAGTCCAAGTCCGAACAGAGGACTGTAACCGGTAAGGTTCATTCTATACATTGCCTGCATTGATGTACCAATATTAATGGTATCGTCACCAACAACGTGCAGAAGAGCCTCCCTTACGCTTTCGTCCTCATTGTATTTTCTCTCCCCGTCAACCGACTTTGCAAGTTCCACACCGCTTCTGTCCTTGATAGTACCTGCCTGGGAAAGTCCGCCGTCAGAGGAAATATGAC
>CANROX010000010.1 GCA_947632335.1 uncultured Clostridia bacterium | reverse complement strand
GGAAGTACACCGGACTATGAAAGCGATACATATGAAAACTACAAGACCGATAATAAGCTGATGGGAAAATGGTCATTTAGTCAGAGCATTAACTACTACGGTCAGGATATTTCATACTCCAATGTCCTTAACTTTAAGGATAATGGTATTCTTAATATTGTAGTTGAACAGAATGGCCAGTCAATGGAATATTTCTATGCTTACACAGTAAAGGATAAAAAGCTAAAACTAAGACAGTGTTCAACTGACCAAGAGGTTGAGGCTACTTACACAATCAAGGGTGATAAACTTACCTTTGATGACAAGAGTATATTTGCGGGTATTACTTTCTATAAGGACGGCAAACAGCCCCAGACAACAGCCCCGTCAACAACGGAGGGAACAACAGAGGGAACAACTGCAAAGGCGACTGCAAATAAGAAAAAGTAAATTATAAAGCATTACAAGGGCTGATTTTCAGCCCTTGTTTTTATATAAAAAAATCCCGATTCTGATGAATCGGGATAATTTTATTCAGTTACAGATTTTAATTAATCCATCTCCCAGTTATGCCATACATTTTGAATGTCATCATTATCTTCAAACATATCCAGCATTTTCTGCATTTTTGTCTGTGTTTCCTCGTCCTCAATCTTTGTGTATGTTGAGGGTACCTGTTCAACTTCTGCAGAAACAAACTGATAACCCTTTGAGTTCAGGTCATCACGAATACCGCTGAAATCTTCCGGCTCAGTATAAATTGTAAAGATGTCCTCATCTGCTTCAAAGTCTGTTGCCCCTGCTTCCAGTGCGTCCTCCATTACTGTATCCTCGTCTTTATCCAATTCTTCCCTTTCAATTACCAAAACGCCCTTCTTTGAGAACATAAATCCAACACAGCCGGGAGTACCCATATTGCCGCCAAATTTATCAAAATAGTGGCGGACTTCGCCGGCAGTTCTGTTCCTGTTATCTGTAAGGGCCTCCACAATTACAGCGATACCGGAGGGACCGTATCCCTCATATGTAACTGATTCATAGTTATCACCCTCGTTGGAGGAGGCAGCTTTTTTTATAATTCTTTCAATGTTGTCATTGGGAACATTTGCAGCCTTAGCCTTTGCAATACAGTCACGAAGTTTGGAATTTACATTTGGGTCCGCTGAGCCGCCGTCACGAATGGCAACAATAAGTTCTCTGCCGATTTTAGTAAATACCTTTGCCCTTGCTGCATCATTCTTGCCTTTTTTATTTTTTATTGTACTCCATTTATTATGTCCTGACATTTATATCATTCCTTCTATCAATAAAATTTACCGTAAAATTATATCATATTTGCTATGTAAATGCAACATTCAATTGGTTTTGAAATAATGCAGGGAAAAAGTTACAAATGATTACAAAACTATTTTATTTTTAAATTGTTTTTGATATAATAAAAATAATCGTTACATAGAGGGATTTTTTGAAAGGATAACGATAATTTTTAATAAACAAGAGGTTTACACAATGGTGCGTTCAATGACAGGTTTCGGCAGAGGCGAAACAACAGTTGACGGCAGAGATATAGTGGTTGAAATTAAAAGCGTAAACCACAGATATTTTGAATTTAACTGCCGTACGACCAGGGGTTACGGCTTTCTTGAAGAAAAGCTAAAATCCTACATAAAGGACAGCGTAAAGAGGGGGAAAATAGACATATATGTGTCTCTTTCACAAAAGGAGGATACAGAGTCAATCGTAAAGATTAACCCCAGTCTTGCACAGGGATACATAAACGCCCTTAAAAGGCTTTCGGAGGAATATGGAATTACTGATGATATTTCCGTTTCCACAGTTTCAGCCTATTCCGATATTTTTCAGGTTCACAAAGCACCTGAGGACGAGGAAGAGGTTTGGAACGCTGTTAAACAGGTTCTTGATACAGCCCTTAACAACTTTATTACAATGAGGGAAACAGAGGGAGAAAAAATGAAGGCGGACATTATGTCCAGAGCTGAAAAGATTTTATCCATTGTTTCAGAAATTGAAGAGCGTTCCCCCCAGAGGGTTATAGAGTATGAGGCCCGTCTAAAGGAAAAGATTGAAGAGCTTTTAGGTTCAGCTGAATTTGATGAACAAAGGGTTATTACAGAGGTTGCAATTTTTGCCGACAAGGTGGCAGTTGACGAGGAAACAGTGCGGCTTCGCAGTCACTTTGACCAGCTAAAGTTTCTTATGGACGGTGAGGGAGAAGTAGGCAGAAAACTGGATTTTATTATTCAGGAAATGAACAGAGAGGCCAATACTATCGGCAGTAAATCAAATGACAGCGACCTTTCCCACAAGGTTGTTGAAATTAAGGCGGAAATAGAAAAAATTAGAGAGCAAATTCAAAACTTAGAATAAGGAAAAGCTATGAAGTTTATAAATATAGGATTTGGCAACTTAATGAGCGCAGGCAGAATTATTACGGTAGTTAGTCCCGATTCTGCTCCCATAAAGAGAATTATTCAGGATAGTAAGCAGAAAAATTTCCTTATTGACGCTACCTACGGCAGGCGGTGTAAGGCTGTAATTGTTACAGACAGCGACCATGTTGTACTTTCTGCAATTTCTCCCGAAACTATAGGAAACAGGCTGGAGGGAAAAGAAGATGAATAAAAAAGGATTGCTTATTGTTTATTCCGGTTGTTCAGGGGTTGGCAAGGGTACAATAATGAGAGAGCTACTTGAAAGGAACGATACATTTCGTCTTTCTGTATCCGCAACCACAAGGTCCCCTCGTCCGGGAGAAACTCACGGTAAAGAGTATTACTTTATGACTGATGATGAGTTTAATAGTATGATTGAAAAAAAAGAGTTTTTGGAATATAATACATACTCCCAACATCGGTACGGCACACTTGCTAAGGCTGTAGATGAAATGTTGGACCAGGGACTTAATGTATTTCTTGAAATAGAGGTCAAGGGTGGTTTGCAGGTTATGAAGTTAAGACCCGATTGCATGAGTATTTTTATTGTTCCCCCCTCAATGGAAGAACTGGAAAAAAGGCTTCGCGGCAGGGGAACTGAAAGCGAAGAGGAAATTGCAATAAGAATGGCGACTGCCAGAGAGGAAATGAAATTAAAGGACAGGTATGATTTCATAGTGGAAAATGACGACCTTGAAGATGCAATAAATGAAGTTATCTCCATAGTAAAAAGGGAACAGGACAAAAGAAACTAAGTTTTTTATTTTTTTTTAGGTATAATATAAGAAAGATATATTCAGAAAAGGAGAATTGTTATGCGTTTAGCATCAGTAGACAAAATGTTACAGGGTAAGGAAAGCCGTTATGCACTGGTAATGGGTGTTGCAAAGCGAGCAAGACAGATTGCACAGGATTTTGAAGATAAGGGCATTATTACAGAGGAGAAACCCGTACTTTTGGCAGTAGAGGATTTTAAGAGCCACAAGTACAATATTTTAGAACCGGAAGAAGATAATGAATGATGAATTCCTGATTGCAGGAATTGCCGTAGACGGTACCGTCTATCATTTTGATAAAATATTCAGCTATAAAGTACCGCACAACCTGGAAATTAGTGTAGGTCAAAGAGTTTTAGTACCCTTTGGCAGAGGAAACAGACTAAGGCAGGGCATGGTTTTAAACATATTCAAAGGCTATGAGGATAACCTTAAAGAAGTGGCAGGCGTACTTGATGAGGAAAGCCTTTTTACTGAAGAAATGCTCCGTACGGTAAACTTTATTCACGACAGATACTATTGCACCTACTATGATGCAGTAAAGGTTATGCTGCCTGCCGGAATTAATTATAAAATTTCAACTGTATATTCCGTGAGTGCCGGAGCTGAAAATTCTACAGAAGAATTATCAACTTTAGAAAAAGAAGTCTATGATTATATCAGTTCCGGAAAAAAGCCTGTTAAAAAACAGGATATTCTTGCTGTTTATTCAAATGGCGACGCTGTACTTAATAAGCTATACAGGAAAGGATTTATCACAAGGGAAGATGACGCCCTTAGAAAAATTAAGGACGCCACAATAAAAATGGTTTCCCTTTGTGAAGATGTAGATTTGTCCTCTGTTAAGCTGACACCAAAACAAAGCAGGATTGCAGACCTTCTTCAGGTGGTGGACAAAGTTTCCGTTAAAGAAATCTGCTACTATACAGGGTACACCACATCTGTTGTGGATACCTTGGTTAAAAAGGGAATAGCAAGATATTACCTTGATGAGGTAATGCGTGTTCCCTATAGCTCAAAAAATCAGGATAAACCTAAAGAAATTGTTCTCAATGAGGAACAACAGTCGGCATTTGATTTGCTGTATGACAGCTACAAAAAGGATAGTCCGTCGGCGTCCCTCCTCTATGGTGTAACAGGCAGTGGCAAGACCTCTGTTTTTATAAAACTTATAGAAAAATGTTTTGCCCAGGGCAGGGGTACAATCCTTATGGTTCCGGAAATTGCATTAACTCCCCAACTTATAAAGATTTTTGTAGGCAGATTTGGGGACAATATAGCTGTATTCCACAGCGGACTTTCAATAGGAGAAAGACTGGACGAATACAAAAGAGTACAGCGAGGAGAGGCAAAAATTGTACTTGGCACAAGAAGTGCAGTTTTTGCACCCCTTAGGGATATAGGTCTTATTGTTCTTGACGAAGAACAGGAAAGCTCCTATAAATCCCAGCAGACTCCCCGTTATCACGCACGGGATATAGCAAAGTTCAGGTGTAGTTGTCACAATGCCTTACTTCTTCTGTCATCAGCTACCCCAAGTATAGAAACCTTTTATATGGCGAAAAAGGGAATTTATCAGCTGGTAAAACTTACAAAGAGGTATGGCAACGCCTCTCTTCCAAAGGTATCTGTTGTCGATATGAATGAGGAAATGTTATCGGGCAATACCTCAAACTATTCGGCGCTGCTTAAAGAACTTTTAGCTGATAATTTAATAAAAAAAAAGCAGTCAATTATACTTCTCAACAGGAGAGGTTTTAATACATTTGTCACTTGCCAAAGTTGTAAACAGGTAATGACCTGCCCCAACTGTTCTATTTCAATGACATACCATAGTGCAAATAACAGGCTTATGTGTCATTACTGCGGTCACTCTGTACCCTTTAATGACGAGTGCCCGGACTGTCATCGCCACAGCCTTAGACTTAGCGGTGCAGGTACTCAAAAGGCAGAGCAGGAATTACTGGATATGTTCCCAAAGGCAAGAGTCCTTAGGATGGACGCAGACGCCACAATGTCAAAAAGCAGTTACGAAAGGAAACTGACGGCTTTTGCCGGTGGTGAGTACGATATATTAATAGGTACACAAATGGTAGCAAAGGGTCTGGATTTCCCCAATGTAACTTTGGTGGGTGTTCTCAACGCAGACCAAATGCTGTATTCCGGTGATTATCGAAGTTACGAAAGAACATTCAGTCTTCTTACCCAGGTTGTGGGAAGAAGCGGCAGAGGCTCGTCAAAGGGAGTTGCTGTCATACAGACTACAACGCCGGAAAGTAATGTTATTGCCCTTTCATCAGTACAGGACTATGATAAATTTTATGAGGGAGAAATTGCTCTTAGGCGGTCAATGCTCTACCCGCCCTTTGCAGATATATGCCTTATTGGTTTTTCGGGACTTAACGAGGGTATTACCCTTAAATGTGCCTCAAAGTTTCAGAGCTTGCTTATTGAAATAGTGGAGAAAAATCATAGCGAAATGCCTTTAAGGGTGGTTGGTCCAAGTCAGGCGGCAGTATATAAAATCAGCAATAAATATAGATTTAAAATAATGCTTAAATGCAGAAATTCAGCAGAGTTCAGAAAAGCTGTAAAGGACACCCTTATGGAATTTTCAAAGAAAAAGGAATTTAAGGAAATCTCTATTACAGTAGATATGAACCCGCCTTCCTTTAATTAACATACTATTTTTAGGAGATTATTATGGCAATTAGAAATATAGTAAAAGACGGAGATGATATTCTCCATAAAAAATGCAGAGAAGTTATAAAGTTTGACCAAAGACTATGGGTACTTCTTGATGATATGGCAGAAACAATGTATGACGCTGACGGCGTAGGACTGGCAGGTCCACAGGTTGGCGTCCTCAGACGAGTGTGTGTTATTGATATTGGTGAGGGTTTAATTGAACTTGTCAACCCTGTAGTAATAAAAACAGAGGGAGAACAGGAAACAGCAGAGGGTTGTCTGTCTTTTCCCGGTGAATACGGTATTACAAAGCGCCCAATGTTTGTTACTGTTAAAGCCCAGGACAGGAACGGTAAATTTTTTGAAATAAGTGGGAAAGAACTTCTTGCCAAAGCCCTCTGCCACGAAATTGACCACCTTGACGGCATTGTTTACAAGGATATTGTTATAAGAATGTTATCACCAGAGGAAATAGAATAATGAACGTTGTATTTATGGGTACGCCTGATTTTGCTGTGCCCTCCCTTGAAAAAATTGCAGAGGTTCACAATGTTTTAGCTGTTTTCACACAGCCTGATAAACCTGTTGGCAGAAAAATGGTAATTACACCCCCTGATGTAAAGGTGTGTGCTGAAAGACTGTCAATACCGGTATATCAGCCTGAAAGATTGAGTAAAGGCGATAGCTATAGCATTATTAAAGAAATGAATCCCGATGTAATTGTAGTTGTGGCATACGGTCAGATTTTGCCTGAAAATATTCTTAATATTCCAAAGTACGGCTGTATAAATGTTCACGGTTCACTACTTCCAAAGTATAGGGGTGCTGCCCCAATTCAATGGGCAGTGCTTAACGGTGACAAAGTAACAGGCGTTACAACTATGTATATGGAAAAAGGTCTTGATACCGGGGATATTCTTCTTAAAGAAGAATATGAAATTGGTATTAATGAAACGGCAGGACAGGTATTTGATAATCTTGCAAAAATAGGCGGAGAGCTAATTTTAAAAACCCTAAAAATGGCGGAGGAGGGTACTTTAAATCCTGAAAAACAGGATGACAGACTTAGCAGTTATGCAAAAATGCTGGATAAATCCCTTTGCCTTATTGATTTTACAAAGTCCAATGCTGAGGTTCATAACCTTGTTAGAGGACTTTCCCCATGGCCGGTGGCATCAACGGTTTATAACGGGAAAACTTTGAAAATATTTGAAACCAGACTTTCTGATAAATCAGGAAAGGCTGGGGAAATTATTAGTACAAATCCATTGACAGTTGCTTGCGGCAGTGGTGCTGTAGTTATTAATACCCTACAGCTCCAAGGCAAGAAAAAAATGGATTCAAAGGCTTTTCTGCAGGGACATAAGCTGGAAATAGGTACTATAGTAGGTGAATAACTATGTTTTATTATTATGGATTTGACTGGACATATATTGTTTTTATGCTTCCATGCTTCATACTTTCTCTCGTGTTTCAGACAATGGTGCAGTCAAGGTTCAGTCATTACAGTAAAATAAGAAATATGAGAGGTATGACAGGCGCCCAGGCGGCGGAATATGTACTTTCCCATTACGGCGTTTACGGTGTAAGGATAGAGCAGGTTGGCGGAAACCTTACCGACCACTTTGACCCTGGAACAAATGTTATCAGGCTTTCACAGAATGTGTATAATACTGCCTCTGTTGCCGCAGTAGGTATAGCCTGCCATGAGGCGGGTCACGCAGTTCAGCACGCACAGAACTATTTGCCAAACAAAATTAGGGGTGCCATTGTGCCGGCGGCAAGAATTGGTTCAAATTTTGGGTGGATTCTTTTTATCGTAGGTTTATTTCTGCCTGTGCAGTATTCATTTGTGCTGTGGTTAGGTATTATCCTCTTTTCTGCGTCGGTCCTCTTTACACTGGTGACCCTGCCTGTAGAGTTTGACGCCTCCAGGCGTGCCCTGAAATGTATAAGAGAAACAAATCTTCTTAATACAGAAGAATATAACGGCACTAAAAAGGTTCTTACAGCTGCTGCTATGACTTATGTTGCAGCGGCGGCAACCGCACTGTTGCAGTTGTTAAGGTTGATTTTAATATCTAACAGCAGGAGAAGATAAATGGCAAACCCAAGAAGAGTGGCATTTGATGTGCTTTATAAAATTGAAACTGAAGAAAGCTACAGCTCTATTGCAGTTAATAAAGCACTAAAGGAAAACAATTTAAACAAACTGGACTCTTCTTTTGCCTCGGCAATAATCTACGGTGTGTTAGAGAGAAAAATCACTTTGGATTATATTATACGGCAGTATTCTTCCGTAAGACTTAAAAAAATAGAAACTAAAACTTTGGTGCTATTGCGGATAGGAGTTTTTCAGCTCATATTTATGGATAAAATCCCTGATAGCGCCGCAGTAAACGAAACTGTAAAGACAGCAAAAAATTTAGGGCTTTTTAAATCCTCCGGTTTTATTAATGGAATTTTAAGGAGTATTACAAGGGCAGAAGAAAAGTATAATATTGAAAACATCAAGAATAAAAATAAATATTTGTCGGTAAAATATTCTGTTCCGGAAGACATTATTTCGATGTGGATAAATTCATACGGTGAAGAAACCACCCTTGATATGCTTTCTTCTTTAACAGGGCGTCCTCCTCTGTATGCAAGGGTTAATACCCTTAAAGGGGATACAGACCAGGTTATGGGAGAACTTTCCCGTCAGAACATTATTGCTGAAAAAACTTTGGTTGATGGGGTTATATCATTAAGAAACACAGGTTCCCTTGAAAGTTTAAATGCCTTTAAGGAGGGCAGGATTTATATTCAGGACTTGTCCTCCAACATAGCCTTAACTGCACTTTCGCCACAGCAGGACAACACGGTTTTTGATGTTTGTTCAGCACCCGGTGGCAAATCTTTTACCTCCGCAATACTTATGAAAAACAAGGGGAGAATTTTCTCCTTTGACCTTTATGAACATAAAATAGAACTTATCAGAAAAACATCTTTAAGGCTTGGTATTGATATAATTAAAACAAAGACTGCGGACTCCATAAAAATACCGGAGGAAAAGTCTTGGAATAAGGCAGACATTGTTATTTGTGATGTGCCCTGTTCGGGACTTGGGATTATACGCAGGAAACCCGAAATAAGATATAAGAATAATCTTCTTGATAATTCTTTAAAAGAAATTCAGTATAATATTTTGTGTTCTTCAGCTTTGCTTGTCAAAAGCAAGGGCAAACTGATGTACTCCACCTGTACCCTGAACCCTGAGGAGAACAACAAAATTGTAGAAAAATTTTTATCTGAACACAGTGATTTTAGGGGGATAGATATAATTCTTCCAGAGAATATTAAAAGAACCGTTAAAGAAAATCCATATGAATGTACTCTTTTCCCTCAAAGTAACGATACAGACGGTTTCTACTTTGCTATATTAAGAAAGGAATGAACAAATGGAAGATTTAAAGTCTATGACATTTGAAGAAGTACAGGGCTTAATCATTTCTCTTAATGAGCCGAAGTTTAGAGCAAAACAGGTATATGAATGGATTAACAGGGGTGTAAACTCCTTTGAAGAAATGGGTAACATTCCAAAGAGTCTTAAAGAAAAGTTATCAAATTATTGTTACATTTCTGTTGCAATTATTGAAAAAAAGCAGATTTCAAGTTATGATAATACAGTTAAGTACCTTTTTAAATTAAAAGACGGCAATTTTATAGAGGCTGTAGTTATGAGTTACCACCATGGGTATACAATTTGTATTTCCACACAGGTGGGATGCAAAATGGGGTGCAGGTTCTGTGCAACAGGTAAGCAGGGTTTTACCAGGAACCTGACGGCAGGGGAAATGATTTCCCAAATTGAAACAGCCCAAAGGGATTTAGAAATTAGAATTTCCAATATAGTTCTTATGGGAATGGGAGAGCCTCTTGACAATTATAACAATGTAATGCGCTTTCTTGATTTGGTATCCTTTGAAAAGGGACTGAATATAGGTAAAAGGCATATTACACTTTCAACCTGTGGCATTGTACCTAAGATATACAGTCTTGCAGACAGAAAAATGCAAATTACACTTTCTGTTTCTCTCCACGCACCAAACGATAAAATGAGAAGTTCAACAATGCCTGTTAATGATGTATATAATATTAAAGAGCTTATGGAAGCTGTGAGATATTACATAGATAAAACCAACAGGAGAGTCAGTTTTGAATACTCGATGATAGACGGAGTAAACGACAGCGACTCTTCTGCCCACGAACTTGGCAGATTAATAAAGGGAATGCTTTGCCATGTTAATCTTATTCCGGTCAACACAGTTGAGGGCAGTGATTACCGTAAAAGTAAAAAGGACAGACTGTTATCCTTTATAAATATTCTGTCAAAATACGGAATAACTGCAACTGTAAGAAGAACCCTTGGCAGTGACATTGACGCAAGCTGTGGACAGCTTAAAGGTAAGTACCGGAAAGAAAGGAGATAACCTGTGGAGATTTCAAGTAAAACAGACAGAGGTCTTATTCGTAGTGACAATCAGGATTATTGCCTTTCAGGCAAATTTGACGATAATTGTGTCTGGGCAGTAGTGTGTGACGGTATGGGAGGCGCCAACGGCGGCCATACCGCCTCAACAACAGCATCGGAATACATAGCGAGAGAAATGAGAAATATCTATACATCCGATTTTACAAAGGAAGAATTTATTACCCTTATGACAAATGTGGTAGTTGGCGCAAACCTTGAGGTATATAATATTGCAAGAAAAAATGTTGAACTTACGGGTATGGGTACCACTTGTGAACTTGTGTGTATAAGAGATAATACAATTCATATTGTCCATGTAGGGGACTCCAGAACTTACCTTATTGCCGACGGAAAGGCTCATCAGCTTACACAGGACCATTCTCTCGTGCAGGAAATGGTGAACCGTGGTGAGATTTCACCGGAAGAGGCGGTTAATCACCCCAACAAGCGTTTTATTACCCGTGCTATCGGTGTAAGAAGAAATGTAAATGTGGACTACATTGAATGTGAATACAAACCAAACGATGTAGTGCTTGTTTGTTCAGACGGTCTTACGAACTGTGTGACAGATGATGAAATTGTCAAGATTGTAAAAGAGAATAACGGAAGTCAGATTGTTGATAAATTGGTGGACAAGGCAAAAGAGGGCGGCGGTACAGATAATATTACCGTCATCACTATTGCGTAAAATATAGACAGGAGGAAAAGTGATGGATAAGTATACAGGCAAGAAGCTGGACGGAAGATATGAAATTCACGAGCTTATTGGCGTTGGCGGTATGGCCAATGTTTACAGATGTTATGATACTATTGATGACAGGGAAGTTGCTATTAAAATTCTTAAAGAAGAGTTTCTCGACAATGCGGATTTTATCCGTAGATTTAAGAATGAGAGCAAATCTATTGCGGTCCTTTCCCACCCAAATATAGTAAAGGTCTACGATGTTTCCTTTGGCGATGTAATTCAGTATATTGTTATGGAATATATTGATGGTATTACTCTCAAGGAATATATTGCCTTGCAGGGCGTAATAAAGTGGAAAGAAGCTCTGCATCTTACAACACAGATTTTAAGGGCTCTCCAGCACGCCCATGAAAAGGGTATTGTTCATCGTGACATTAAGCCCCAGAATATTATGCTTCTTCAGGACGGCACAATCAAGGTAACTGACTTTGGAATTGCCAGAAACTTTAATTCCGCCACAAGAACAATGACGGAACAGGCGATAGGTTCTGTCCATTATATTGCACCGGAACAGGCAAAGGGCGGAAATACCGACGGCAAAACGGATATTTATTCCGTAGGTGTAATGATGTATGAAATGCTTACAGGCACACTTCCTTTCGTTGCCGACAATGCAGTTTCAGTAGCACTTATGCAGCTCCAGTCAACACCGAAATTACCCTGTGTAATCAATCCAGACATTCCCGGAGGGTTACAGGAAATTACCCTTCATGCAATGGAGAAAAATCCAAAACAGAGATACGAGTCTGCCCAGGCAATGCTTAACGATATTGAAAGGTTCAGACTTAACCCCGGTATTGTTTTTGGCTACAAGCTGCCCCGAGGGGATGAGCAGACAAAATATATTGACTCACCTCAGGAAAAAAAGCAAGAACCTAAGAGGAATATTGAAAGAGAAACAAAGGATTACTCCAGCTATGAACAGGAATATGCCGATAGTGATGAAAAGAAACCAAATTCTAAAGGTAAGTCTATTGTCTTAGGTATTGTTGCCTCGTTCCTTATCTGTCTTGTGGGATTTGGAGCATATTTCATTATTGACGCCCTCACCGGAAGTACTGCGGATATTGAAGTCCCGCAGTTTACCGGTATGACAATTCTTCAGATTAAGCAGGATGATAATCTTAATAATAAATTTAACTTTGATATTGATTTTCAATATGATTCCTCCAAGAAGGAGGGCGTTGTGCTTTCACAAAAGCCGGAGGCCGATTCAAAGAAAGTTAAGCAGGGTGCAACTATTGAACTTACAGTAAACGGAAAAAATTCTGAAATTGTTGTACCTCACCTGCTTAATACAACAGAGGAGGACGCTATAAAACAGCTTGAGTCCCGTAACTTTGTTCCGGAGATTGTTTATATCCGAAGTACTAATGTTAATGCAGATTATGTTTCCTCTGAATTTCCAAATCCCGGACAAAAGGCTACAATCGGTTCAACGGTTTATCTATATGTTTCAAAGGGTGCTGTGAAAGAACAGGTTAAAATTCCCGATGTAACCGGCAAGAACATTGAAGAGGCAAGAGAAATTCTTGAAGGCAAAGGACTTGCTGTTGAGTATGAGTATGACGAAGAAAGCTATGTAGAAAAGGATACAGTTATACGCCAAAATCCTCTTCAGGGAGGTAAGGTTAAGAAAGGGTATACTGTAAAGCTGGTTATTTCAGCAGGCAAAAAGGATACAAGCTCTGTAGATATTGATGTTCAGCTTCCGGAACAGGAGACAAACAGCGTTTCCTTACAGGTTGTGTTTGACGGTGATGTATTTGCAACTACAAGTGTTGTACCGTCGGAACTCAAGGTATATAGCTTTACCCTAACCGGTTCTGAAAAGGATTCCAATGTTAAGGTTTACCTAAACGGACAGCTCTATCAGGAATATACAATAGACTTCCAAAATCAGACCGTATCAAAGAAGTACTACGACTATAAAATTGTTACTGCCACAGAGTCAACCACAGAAGTTTCAAGTACTGAAGAAACAACCGAAACTGTTTCGGAAACAACGGAGGTTCCTACTGTAACTGAGAGTGAAACAGAAACAGACCCAACTGTTGTTCCTGAGAATGAGGATTTAACTATTTGATATGTCAGCAGTTAAGATTATAGACGGTGTAATTGTTAAAGCAATCAGTGGTTTCTACTATGTAGAAACCACTGATAAAGTATATGAATGTAAAGCAAGAGGAGTGTTCCGAAAGGAAAGTAACACACCTCTTGTTGGTGATTTAGTAACTATTAATATACCCGACAGCGGATATCCTGTTATTGATGAAATTAAGGAAAGAAAAAACTTTCTTACGCGCCCGCCGGTTGCAAATATTGATACTATGATTGTAGTTTGCAGTACAGTTTCTCCGGCGCCAAACTATAAGGTTATTGATAAAATGATTTCAACAGCTATTTATAATCATATTGAACCTGTTGTTGTCATTTCAAAGTCAGATTTAAAACCCGGTTACGATATGCTGGACATATACAGTAAGGCGGGTATTAAAACGATACTTTATTCTTCTGTTACGGGGGAGGGAACTGATGAAATTTACAGCCTTCTTCCCGGGAAAATAACTGCACTGATTGGAAACAGCGGTGTGGGAAAGTCAACCCTGCTCAATAAACTCTTTCCGGATTTTCAGCTTAAAACCGGTGAAGTAAGTCAAAAGCTGGGCAGAGGCAGACACACCACAAGGACGGTTGAACTTTTGAAAATAAAAAACGGATATGTGGTTGATACCCCGGGTTTTTCTACAATGCAGCTTGAAAAATACAGCATAACAGACAAAGAGCAGCTCCAATATACATTTCCCGAATTTCAGGAATTTTTAGGAGAATGTAAGTTTACCTCTTGCAGTCATATCTGTGAAAAGGGATGTGCTGTTCTTGAAAAAGTATATGACGGAACTATTCCTAAATCAAGACATAACAGTTATGTTGAAATGTATAACGAAATAAAAGATATAAAAGAATGGGAGAGAAAGAAATGAGATGTGTGATTATCTCCGGTGCGCCGGATACTGATATTAAAGAAATTCAGAGCATATGCACAGATGATGATTTTATAGTCTGCGCCGACTCCGGCTACACCTATGCAAAAGAGGCAGACATTAAGCCTAATCTTATTATAGGCGACTTTGATTCTCTCAAGGAAGAACTTCCCTCGGATATTGAAGTGGTTAAGCTGAATGCACAGAAAGACGATACGGATACAGAGCATTGTGTAATGGAGTGTATTCGCAGGGGCTTTAAGGATTTTATGCTTCTTGGCTCTGTTGGCGGAAGAACAGACCACACCTTTGCAAATATTGCAATACTTGCTTTCCTTTCAGAATACAACTATAACGGTGTTGCAAGAAACAACGGTGAAGAAATTCGTATTCTCAAGGCGGGTACATACGATATGAGCGGTAAGAAAGGTCTTACCTTCTCTGTTTTTCCCTATGGCTGTGAAAGTGTTAATGTTTCCTATAAAGGTGCCCTCTATCACCTTGACAGATATACTCTGACATATAATGTGTCCAGAGGTATAAGCAATATTTTTTCAGATGATGAGGCAGAAATTAAAATCAACGACGGCAGGGCAATACTTCTCACATATTATAAGAGGTAATTATGCTTTATAATATTTGCGGGCTAAATGTTTTTTATGAACCAAAATACAGGAGAACTCTTTTGCGTTCAGAAAAATATATTGCGGATAACCAAAATATCAATCCTAATTTTTCAATGGAGGTAAGCGAGGAAAGAATAGATAACTATCTAAAGATTTATCCGGATATTTCTCGTTCACTTGCCGAGTATGTAATTTTCGGTGCAGAGTTCTATGAAAAGATAATTGACTATAACGCAATGCTTCTCCATTCGTCAGCCGTGTGCGTTGATAATAAGGCATATCTTTTTACCGCAGACAGCGGTACAGGTAAATCTACTCATACAGAATTGTGGATGTCATACTTTGGCGAAAAGGCAGTTATGATTAATGACGATAAGCCTGTTATAAGAATTATCGGCAGTAAAATTTATGCCTGCGGAACTCCTTTTTCAGGGAAAAATGATATTAATAAAAACATTATCGTCCCTTTGCAGGCCATTTGTTCCCTTAACAGAGGGGAGAAAAATACCATTGAAAGATTATCCAACAAAGAGGCCCTTATTACAGTTATGAACCAGACCCTTAATGTTCCATCGGCAGAACAGAAAAATAAATTTTTTGATACTTTGGACAGAGTTCTCAAGAATGTTAAGGTATACAGACTTTACTGTAATATATCAATGGACGCAGTGAAAGTTGCTTACAATGGAATGAAATAAAATTTTGGGAGTGGTTTTTCCGCTCCCTTATTAATATACAGGGGAGATTTTTATGGGCAAAAAACAGGATAAAACAAATGTAATGAGAATACTTGACCGAGAGAAAATTGATTATCAGTATTTTCAGTATGACAATTCAAAACTGAATGCCCAAGAGGTAGCATCCGCCTTAGGTCAAGAGGCGGGAAAGGTATTTAAAACCCTTGTTACAGTGGGAAAGAGCAAGCAGAATTATGTGTTTATGGTGCCGGGAGATATGGAGCTCGACCTGAAAAAGGGCGCATATGTAACAGGGGAAAAGTCCATAGAAATGCTGCCTCAAAAGGAACTTTTGCCCCTGACCGGGTATATACACGGAGGCTGTTCACCAATAGGTATGAAGAAAAGATTTAAAACCTTTATTAATAAGACCGCTCTTAATTACGATATAATTTATTTTTCTGCCGGTAAGGTTGGTTATCAGGTGGCACTACCATTTAATTCTCTTAAAAAGGTAATAGATGTAATCCCTGCCGATATAGTTAAAGATAAGTAAGTTAAATATACAACCATAAATAGGATAAAAACTTTTGTATAAAATACACAAAAACCAATGACAAATTTTGACGGTTAAATTAAAAATAAATTCAAAAAATTAATTGAGTTTTTAGACAAAATATTATAAACTAATATTGAGGAAAGAATAACAAACAATACAATTAAAAAACAGAAGGGGGAATAAGCTACAAAATATTTTTCTTAAAAAATTTTTTAAATGAAGGTGAACATTATGAATTTTAGTAAAAGAGCATTAAGTATTATTCTTACGCTTTGTATCATTTTGTCAGCGGCGTCAATCCAGATTGTATCTGCTGTTGCTACAAAGACAGAAAAGGTTGCTGCAAAATCAAGCACAAAATCTGTATCTGCAAACAGCTACGGTCTTGTTGATAACATTCAGGACGGTACAATTCTGCACTGTTTTGACTGGAAATATAATGATATTAAGGCAGAACTGAAGAACATTGCCGAGGCAGGCTTTACTGCTGTACAGACCTCCCCGGCACAGGGCAACAATAACCATGGTACATGGTACTGGTTATATCAGCCACGAGGATTTTACATAGGAACAAATGACCTTGGTTCAAAGGATGAACTGGCATCTCTTTGTTCAGAGGCTGAAAAGTATGGAATTAAGGTTGTTGTAGATGTTGTTGCAAACCACCTTGAGGGCAGTCATTCAAACATTGTTGACGACTTAAAACCGGCCCAGTACTGGCATACATTTGGCGGCAGCATTGACTGGAAAAATCGTTGGCAGGTTATTAATGGAGACATTGGAATGCAAGACCTTGCAACGGAAAACAGCTATGTTCAGCAGGTTGTTAAAAAGTATATTCAGGAACTTAAAAGCGTTGGTGTTGACGGTATTAGATTTGACGCAGCAAAGCATATCGGTCTCCCAAGCGAGGGCGACCAGTTCTGGAGTGTAATAACCAGTGATAAAAGCCTTTGGTATTACGGTGAAATTTTAAAAGCTCCCGATGACAGAGATACCGGCAACGAGGGACTAATGAAAGAATACACAAATTATATTACGGTTACTGACAGTAATTACGGTAAAACCCTTCGTGATGCCTTTGCAGGGGGCAGTGTGCCTTCCTCATATGGTAACTGGGCTGCAAGGGGTATTTCAAATGACAAGCTGTTATACTGGGCAGAAAGCCACGATACATGGTCAAATGGTACTGACTGGGGATATTCATGGGGTATCAGCCAGAATAACATAGACAGAGCGTATGCGCTTGCAGCCAGCCGTGATGATATTACAGCTTTGTACTTCTCCAGACCCTCCACACACGATAAGGAAAGCATTAAGGGCGGTCAAAAGGGTTCAACACACTTTACTTCAAAGGAAGTTGCAGCAGTAAACCATTTCCATAATGCCATGGTAGGTCAGAAGGACTATTACACCACAGGCGGTGGATGTGCGGCTGTATGCAGAGAACAGGGTGCTGTAATTACTAAGGGTTCCGGCAGCGGCCAGGTAACTGTACCAAACGGCGGAAATACAACAAAGCCGGGTACATATACTGATGAAATTACAGGCAGCAAGTGGACTGTTACATCAAGTACAATTTCAGGTAACATTGGTTCCTCCGGTATTGCAGTAATTTACAATCAGAAGAAGAATCCTACAAATACAATTTCACAACAGGGCGGTAAATTTAAGTCTGATACACTTAACCTTACCCTTGGTCTTGAAAATGCAACCTCCGGTACATATCAGATTGATAACGGTGAGGTTAAGACTTATACAGATACCGTTAATATTACAATCGGCAGCGGTGTGCCATACGGCTCTACTATTACAGTAAAACTTACGGCTACCGGCGAGGGTGGCACAAGCAGTGCCGAATACACATTTACGAAGGTTGACCCGTCAGCTATGAGGGTTATAGATTTCTCAGGAAATGTTGTTTATTTCTGGAACACATCAAACTTTAGCGCACCTGCCTGTTATACTTGGCCTACAGGAGGTGACGGTGCTGTTGAGTGGCCCGGAAGCAGTATGACTTATGTTGATACTTTTGGGGGCTACAAGTTGTATAAGTATGTAGTTCCGTCAACAGACACAAATATTATTTTCAGTGACAATGGAAATAATCAAACAGAAAATCTTACTATGCCAAGTGATATGGTAGTCTATGATGGAAGTAAAAATACCTGGGTTGATGCAAATTCTATTGATGATGATGTAGTTGCCCAAAGAGGTGGTACTTCAAGCAGTTCCGCCACTAAGCCAACAGGAGGTGATCCCGATACCAAGATATATAAGTATGGTGACGCAAACCTTGATGATGCGGTGAGTATTGCAGATGTTACACTAGTTCAAAAGGCTATAAGCAGGGCTACAACATTAAATGATATTCAGAAAAAGGCGGCAGATATAAACGGTTCAGGTGTAGTTGATGTTACAGACGCAACAGCAATACAGAAGTTCTGTATAAAAAGCATTTCAACATTCCCGGTTGGCACCACATTCACATATGGTGATACACCAACCAGCAGTTCTTCTACAAAATCAACATCTGTACCGGAAAATATCACAATTACACTTGTTGACGGTTCTCCCCAGAAGTGGCTTTCCGACGCTGGTGCAAAGTTTGTTCTGGAGGACACTTCAACAGGAAAGAGATACGATATGTCAGGTGGGGACGGTACATGGACTGTAACCATTCCTAAATCTGTAACTAATATTAAAATACATAGAACTAACCCGGAGGACGGCAGTACATGGAACAGTTGGACTACAACTGTTGGCGGTACAACTTATACAGCTGTTGAAAATGAGTCCGGTTCGTGGTCATAAAACTAACGGGAAACAGCCATTCTTAACTGAATGGCTGTTTACTTTTATTATTTTTATAAAAAATCTTGATTTTTTCTATTGTTTATGGTACTATGAAAAAGATGCGGGGACGTAGCTCAGCTGGGAGAGTACCACAATGGCATTGTGGGAGTCGAGGGTTCGAGCCCCTTCGTCTCCACCAAAACGACTGTACTTTGTATAGTCGTTTTTTTATATATTTTTTGTGTATGGCGTACAAGGCAATAATTAATAACAATATTGTAATATAGAAAAATATTCTTGATTATACATTTCTACTATGCTATAATTTACTTTGATATATAGCAAGGGTTAACTATGCCCTTTTTAAGGAATTACCATAAACAAGGAGTGTTGTATATGTCATTATGTATGGGCTGTATGCAGGAAATTGGCGACCAGCCGGTTTGTCCTGAATGTGGTTTTAAGGCAACCGAAAAACAGCCGGAGCCTTTCCTTGGTTTTAATACAATTTTAAAAAACAGGTATATTGTAGGTCGGGGTATTGATACCAATGGTGAAAGCACCAGATACCTCGGCTATGATAAAGTAACATATAAGACAGTTATTATAAGAGAATTTCTGCCAATCGGATTGTTTGACAGAGCCGCAGGAGAAACAGACCTTGTTGTAGGATACAATAACGAAACAGTATTTAAAAATCTTAAAGAAAACTTTATTTCATACTACAAGATAGTTCAGGAACTTAATGAAATGTCTGTTATGATTGAAATTCTTGATATTTTTGAAGAGAATAATACAGCATATGTAGTTGAAGAAAATTTGGACTTAGTTACATTTGATGAATTTCTTAAAAGAAGTAACGGCCAGCTTGAGTGGGAAACTGCGAGAGTACTGTTTATGCCGGTTATTTCCGCCCTTGAGTCTTTGCACAAAAGGGGCGTAGGTCATTATGCGGTGTCACCTTCAAATATTCTTGTAACTAAAGACGGTAAGCTGAAGCTTACAGGCTTTTCTACATCAATGGAAAGAAAAAGGGGAACACCTCTAAAGAGCCAGCTTTATAGTGGATGTGCAGCTCCTGAACAGTATGAGAAGAATTTTACACTTGATGTTTTAACAGAAATCTACGGATTTACGGCTACCCTCTTTCATACACTGACAGGTCATGTTCCTGCCAATGCCAATGAAAGACTAAAGGACAGCAGTCTTTTAATGAGTACAAGTACGGTTAAAAGGCTTCCGCCCCATGTTGTTACTGCCCTTGCAAATGGTTTGCAGGTTAATAGAAAGGATAGAATATCAGATTTTGACGAGCTTCGCAGTCAGCTTTCTGTTGCTCCGACAGCACAGGCTATACAGGAGGAAATCAGTAAGACCGCCAGTCTTGCTGATTTAGGAAATCAAGAGGAAGACCAGGATAAAAAACCGGCAAAGATTACCCTTATTTCCGCTATTATTTCACTTGTGGTGTTTGCAGCATTAGGTGTAACCCTTATTGTAACGGACTGTTTTGGACTTTTAGGGGACAGCACAGGGGGTATTAAGGATACTTCTTCAACGGCTGCGTGGTCCGGTCCAACTGTGGACAACTTTGTGGGAATGAAGTATTCCTCCGTAAAAAAACAGTTAAATGGCTCTGATAAATATGAAGTAAATATAACATACGAGGATGTGTTTAATGACAAAGTGGCAGAGGGCTACATTTGTGAACAAATCCCGCCTGCCGGTACTCCCATAACTTCAAAGGATGAGGCTGTTAATATTGTACTCACAATTAGTAAGGGTGCAAAAATGAGAACTTTACCCGATATTTCCGGTAAAAATATTAAGTCGGCAGCAGACTTGCTTTCAGAAGCAGGTGTCCTTGTAATGCAGGAGGCTGAATACAACACAAAGTATCCGGACGGAACTGTTATTGATTACAAGAGCCTGAAGTCCGGCGACCAGATTGAGTACGGCAAAACTGTTGTAATCAGAGTTTCTATGGGTGAAGAACCCACAACTGTAGGTAAGGTCAACAACTAAAGAAAAAGGTGGGATTTTTCCCACCTTTTAATTTATTTCTTTATCTGTTTTTCAGTACTGTGAATAAGATTAAGGACAGACCTTGCAATATCACTGTATTCATCATTTATAATATTATAGGATATTTCAACCTTGTTACTGAATTTTCTGCTTTTTGACAGCTCATCTATTCTTTCATTAAGATGAAATTTTCTTAGCTGACTCATAGAAATGCACTGTAAATCAAAGTTTTTATTTGAGGTGCTGAAAAATTCCTCATTATTTTTAGGATTAATTTTAAACAGATTTCTTATTATAGCATATATTTCTATCATCAGAATTTCAGAGGTATCCCTTGTAATTTCCCTTTGATTAATATGTGATAAAATTCTGAAAACAAACTCTATGCTGTCCATTATAACCCTGCTGTTAAGATTTTCAAGCATAGGCTTTTGATTTTCATTATTTATATGTTCATTTTTTGAATTATAATTTCTTTCAGCCGTTCTTCCAAGAAGAAAATCACAGCTGACATTATAGTAATCAGCAAGTTTTACTGTAAAATCAAGGCTGCACTGTCTTATACCCTTTTCGTAGTGGGAGAGAAGTGCCTGGCTGATACCCAGGTCCTCTGATGCCTGCTTTTGGCTCAGACCCTTTTCTTTTCTCAAATAACTGATTGTATTTCCGAAAGATTTGCTCATATCATCACATCCTATACAGTTAGTATAATATAAATTTTACAAAATGTAAAGATTGGAGAAGTTATGAAATCCTATTATATTCATTTTATTTGTCACGGCAATATAGACGAAACAAACAAGGGTAAGTACATAGGTACAACCAATGTTTCTCTTTCCGACAGGGGAAAAATGGAACTTAAAAAACTGGATTATAATATGAAATATCCCGGGGGTACAGCCCTTTTTACAAGTCCGTTAAAGAGATGTAAGGAGACCTGCGAAATAATATACCCTGCCCTTAAACCTATTGTAATTGACCAGCTTACGGAGTGTAACTTTGGTGAATGGGAGGGAAAAACCGCAGAGGAACTTAAAGATAATAAAGATTTCCAAAAGTGGATAGGCGGGGATAATGAGGTTAAACCTCCGAGAGGGGAAAGCTCCGCTGAGTTTACACTTAGGGTATGCAGGATTTTTGAGGATATTGTCAACGGTCTTATGAAAACCGGTACAACTGAAAGCATTATAGTTACCCACGGAGGCGTAATTATGACGCTCCTTTCAATATACGGACTGCCGCAGGCAAAGCCCTTTGACTGGATAATGGACGGCGGATATGGTTATTCTGTAAGGATAACACCTTTACTTTGGCAAAGGGATAAGGTGTGTGAGGTTTATCAAAAAATCCCTCTTGTAAAGGAGCCGGACGATCAGTATAAATTACGGTAATATTTACAAGTTATTAACTTTGTGATATTATGTATAGAGTTTTAAAGTTTACATATTGTGATGAAAATACAGTAGGAGGAGAATAATTATGAATACACATAAGATATGTATATTAAAGGGCGACGGTATTGGACCGGAAATTGTAAAAGAGGCGGTAAAGGTTCTTGACTGTTGTGCGGAAAAATACAACTTTAAAATTGAATATGATGAGGCGCTTTTAGGCGGTTGTGCCATTGATGCCTGCGGCACACCCCTGCCCCAGGAAACTATAGATAAGTGCAAAAAGGCTGATTCCGTGCTTTTAGGTGCTGTGGGCGGTCCAAAGTGGGACAAGCTGCCCGGTAATGAAAGACCTGAGGCAGGACTTTTGGGTATTCGTGGAGCACTTGGACTTTTTGCAAATCTTCGTCCTGCTGTTATTTTTGAACCCCTTAAAGGAGCATCTCCTGTAAAGGATGAAATAATTGGGGATTCACTTGACCTTATGGTGGTTCGTGAATTAACCGGAGGTATATATTTCGGAGAAAGGGGTAGGAGAGTTTCCGACGGGGAAACAGAGGCCTATGATACAGAACAGTACAAGGTTTCCGAAATCAAGAGAATTGCTAAGGTTGCTTTTGATATGGCTATGAAAAGGAATAAAAAAGTTACCTCTGTTGATAAGGCAAATGTACTGGAGGCATCACGGCTTTGGAGAGAAACCGTAATTGAGGTTGCAAAGGATTATCCTGAGGTAGAACTTAATCATCTCTATGTGGATAACACCGCTATGCAGCTTGTTCGTAATCCAAAACAGTTTGATGTTATTCTCACAAACAACATCTTTGGAGATATTCTTTCCGACGAGGCATCTATGATTTCAGGTTCTATTGGCATGCTTGCCTCCGCTTCACTTAATGCAGGAAACGCAGGACTTTATGAACCAATCCACGGTTCTGCTCCCGATATTGCAGGTCAGAATATTGCCAACCCGCTTGCTACAATTCTTTCAGTTGCAATGATGCTCCGTTATTCTCTAAATGAATCTGAGGCGGCTGATGCTATTGAAAATGCCGTTAATAAGGTGCTTGTCAACAACAGAACACCGGATATTTATACAGAGGGTACAAATAGAGTTAGCTGTAGCGAAATGGGCGACCTTGTTTGCAAAGCTCTTTCCTAATTTATTTGTTATAATATATTTAAAACAGAGGTTTATATGGAACTATATGATATGCACTCCCACATTCTGCCGGAGATGGACGATGGCGCTGACAATGTAAGGGTAAGTGTTGAAATGCTTAAAACTCTATATAATCAGGGGGTTAAGCATATATGCCTTACACCTCATTACTATAGTCATAAGGAAAGTATGGAGGACTTTCTTTGCAGAAGGGAAAACTGTTATAATCTGCTTAAACCCCATATACCGAATGGGATAGAAGTTTGTCTTGGTGCAGAGGTATATGTTACTGATATTATTATGAATAATCAGTCTATGAAGCCTGTTTGTTACGGTAACAGCAATTATATTCTTTTGGAATTTCCCTACAGTACCTCCTTTACAGGGAGTTCATATGATTTTCTCACAAGATTTATGAATTATTACAGTGTAAAGCCCATACTTGCACATATTGAAAGATATGACGCACTTATTAATAATCCGGATTTAATGGAGGATTTGGCATATTACGGGGTGAAATTTCAAACCAATGCAGTTTCCTATCTTGACAGAGGTATATTCAGAAAATTTAAAAAGCTTATAAGACGGGGTCTTATCCATTATGTAGGCAGTGACGCTCATAATATGGTGCGAAACTCACCCTCAACATATAAAAAGTCCTTTGAGCTTATTTCATCAAAAACCTCACCCGATGTAGTTAGGGCAATTAATCATTTTTCAAAAAGAGTATTTGAGTCTGCATTATAAAGTAAAAGGCTGTATCAAACGATACAGCCTTTCTTTGCTTGATTAAAGTCTTACGGAAATATCTTTGCTCCTTAAATATTCCTTTAGTTTAGGAATGGGAATTTCACCAAAATGAAAGAGAGAGGCTGCCAGAACTGCGTCCGCCTTTCCCTCATTAAAAGCGTCGTAAAAATGTTCATATGCACCTGCACCGCCTGAAGCAATAACAGGAATGTTTACCCTTTCGGAAATTGCCCTTGTCAAACCAAGGTCATAGCCATTTTTTTGTCCGTCCTGGTCCATACTGGTGACAAGAAGTTCTCCGGCGCCCCTTTTTTCAGCCTCCACAGCCCATTCAACGGCGTCAATTCCCATAGGTATTCTTCCACCGGCAGTATAAACTTCCCAGGAATTTCCCTTTTTCTTTGCGTCAATGGCAACAACAACGCATTGTGCTCCAAATTTATAAGACGCTTCGTTAATAAGCTCCGGTCTTTTTACAGCGGCGGAGTTTACGGAAACCTTGTCAGCTCCGGCTCTAAGCATTGTATTAAAATCATCAACAGTTCTTATTCCGCCTCCAACGGTAAAAGGGATAAAAATGGAGTCGGCAACTTTTTCCACAATTTCAACCATTGTGTCTCTGCCATCGCTGGTGGCGGTAATGTCGAGAAGCACCAGCTCGTCAGCGCCCTCTTTGTCATATTGAATTGCAGCCTCAACAGGGTTTCCTGCATCCACAAGGTCAACAAAGCTCATACCCTTTACAACTCTTCCGTTTTTTACATCAAGACAGGGAATTATCCTTTTTGCATACATTACTTAACCATCTCCACAAAATTCTTTAACATTTTCAGTCCCACATCACCGCTTTTTTCAGGGTGGAACTGTGTTGCAATAATATTACCCTTTTGAACAGCAGCGTCTATTTCTACTCCATATTCTGTAGTAGCGGCCACAATATCCTTGTCCTTTGCCTGTAAATAAAAGGAGTGAACAAAGTAAACATATGCGTTGTCCTCAATTCCTTTAAATATACCGCTTTTCTGTTTTATATTCAGGCTGTTCCAGCCCATATGAGGAATTTTAAGTTTTCCGCTTTGATTGGGGATTTTTGTTACAGTACCTTCAAAAATTGAAAGACCTTTAACTCCGGGACTTTCCTCACTTTCAGGGAAAAGCAGCTGAAGTCCCAAACAAATTCCGAAAAAGGGCTTGCCTGTCTTTGTAAAAGCCTTGACCGTATCTGTAATGCCAAGTTGGTTCATGGTATTAATGGTGTCGCCAAAGGACCCTACACCGGGAAGAATAGCGGCGTCAGAGTTTAGAATTTCATCTTTATTATTTGTAACTTTGCAGTCCGCCCCAATATACTTTAGCGCCTTATATACGCTTTGTATATTTCCTGCGCCGTAATCAATAATGGCAATCATAATATTCTCCATTCTTGTATTTAATGATACACAAAAATTATGTTGATATTTTATCACACTAAAGTGATTTTTGCAACTTTATTAATTTACATAATAAACACCTTAGCTTTTTCTCAACAAATCGGTGAATATTGACTGTTATTTTTACATTATTTTGAATTGAAAAAATTTAATAAATATGATAAAATAAATTAATTAGGTATGTGAGGTAGTGTATTATGATTAAACACCTATTAACCAGAATAGAAATGAATATGAGTACCTTTTCAAAGGGTCAGAAAAGGATTGCTTCCTATATAGAGGAGCACTATGACAAGGCTGCGTATATGACAGCCTTTAGACTTGGCGAAACAGTAGGTGTTTCGGAAAGCACGGTAGTGCGATTTGCCTCTGAACTCGGTTACGACGGATATCCGGAACTTCAAAAGGCTATGCAGGAAATGATTAAGGAAAAGCTGACCTCTGTTCAGCGTATTGAAGTAACTGAAAACCGTATCGGCAATAATAATGTTCTTACTTCTGTCTTAAATCAGGATATTGAAAAGATAAGAAGAACAATTGAGGATATCTCCAGAGAAGATTTTGATAATGCCATTAAGAGCATTTCAAATGCGGAGCATATTTATGTGTTTGCCGTTCGTTCAACATCTGCCCTTGCAAATTTTCTTGGTTATTATTTGCAGCTTATCTACGGAAACGTTCAGATAATAAGTACTGCATCCAAAAGTGAAATGTATGAACAGCTTTTCAGAATTTCCGAAAGGGACGCAATGATAGGCATTAGTTTCCCAAGGTACAGCACAACTGCTGTTGAGGCTATGGAATTTGCCAGCGAAAGGGGAGCCGATGTAATTGCCATTACCGACAGTATGGCGTCCCCTCTTGTTGAATGTTCAAAATATGTTCTTGTTGCAAGAAGTGATATGGCGTCTATTGTGGACTCTCTTGTAGCACCTCTTTCTCTGATAAATGCCCTTATTGTGGCCTGTGTGCTTGCTTGTAAAGAGCAGGTTGAACATACCTTTGCGCAGCTTGAAGAGGTATGGGACAAGCAGGGTGTATATACAAGGAGAGAAAAGGAACTCTATAAAGACAAGGATAAAACCAATGTCTAATATTGTTGTTGTGGGCGGCGGAGCGTCAGGAATGATGGCTGCCGGTACTGCGGCATATTTGGGCGGAAATGTAACTCTTCTTGAAAAGAACAGTAGGACAGGCAGAAAGATACTTGTTACCGGCAAGGGAAGATGTAATATTACAAATGACAGTGACAAGGATACCTTTCTCAGTAATGTTCCCACTAACCCAAGATTTTTATACAGTGCAATAAGTAACTTTGACAGTCAGGATACCATATCCTTTTTTAATGATTTAGGTCTTAAAACAAAGACAGAAAGGGGAAACAGAGTTTTTCCTGTATCTGACAGAGCTATGGATGTTGCAGATACAATGTATAGCTTTATTACCCGAAACGGCGTTAAGGTTGTGGAAAGTACAGTGACACATCTGATAGCTGAAAAGGGCAAAATTCTCGGTGTTAAGGACAGCCTTGGAAGGATTTTTAACGCTGATTGTGTTATAATTGCCACAGGGGGTATAAGCTATCCGGCAACAGGTTCAACCGGCGATGGCTACAAGCTGGCAAAACAGGTTGGGCATACTGTGACAGAGCTTAAACCATCTCTGGTGGGATTAGTTTCAAACGACAGTTTTCCAAAAAAATTGCAGGGACTTTCCCTAAGAAATGTTCGACTTACAGTTTTTGAAAATGACAGAGAGATTTTTAGTGATTTCGGAGAAATGCTGTTTACCCATAACGGTGTGTCCGGTCCGTTGGTTCTTTCTGCCAGTGCCCATATGAGGAATTTTAATGATAAAACATATAAAATCTCTATTGATTTAAAGCCTGCTCTATCTAAGGAAAAACTGGATTTAAGACTGCAAAAGGATTTTTCCAATCATATCAATAATCAGATTAATAATTCTTTAAATGAATTATTACCAAAGAAACTCATTCCGGTAGTTCTTGACAGGTGGGGTATAGAACCAACAAAGAAATGTAATTCAATTACGAAAGAGGAGAGATTATCTCTAAACAGTTTACTTAAAAATTTTACTGTAAATATTAAGTCCTTAGGCAGTATCAAGGAGGCAATAATAACTTCCGGAGGAATATCGGTAAAGGAAATTAATCCAAAGTCAATGGAAAGCAAGTTGATTAAGGGTCTTTATTTTTGCGGTGAAGTCATTGATGTTGACGGATACACAGGGGGATTTAATCTGCAAATTGCCTTTTCCACAGGCAGACTTGCAGGATATTACAGTGCTATATATGGAGGAGAATAATATGTCTATTGCTATTGCAATCGACGGGCCTGCCGGTGCAGGTAAGTCATCACTGTCCAAGGCTGTTGCCAAGGAGCTATCTTTTATTTATGTTGATACAGGAGCGTTATACAGAACCATAGGTCTTTCAGCACTAAGAAAAGGCTTTGATAAAAATGATACAGAGCAGATTGTTGAAATGCTCAATGGTATTGATGTAAACCTTGCATTTAACGATGAGGGCACACAGATTGTACTTCTAAACGGGGAGGATGTTTCATCATATATCCGTACACCGGAGGTTTCTATGTTTGCATCAAGTGTTTCTGCAATTCCGGAGGTTAGAGGATTTCTTCTTGATTTGCAGAGAGGTATGGCAAAGAAGAATAATGTTATTATGGACGGAAGAGATATTGGTACAGTAGTACTCCCACAGGCTAAAATTAAAATTTTCCTTACTGCCTCTCCCGAAACAAGGGCAATGAGAAGATATAAAGAAAATCTTGAAAAGGGCATTAACTGCAAGTATGAAGATGTTTTGAAAGATGTAAATGACAGGGATTTTGCAGACAGCCATAGGGAAATTGCACCTCTTAAGCCCGCAAAGGATAGTATTATTGTTGACACAAGCGAATATGATTTTGAAGGCTCAAAACAACTCCTGCTTAAAGTTATTAAGGAGAATATGTAATGGGCAAGGTAAAAGAGGTATTTAAGGAGCATATTATTTTCTATAAAATCGCAAAATGTATCGTACTTCCAATCTTTAAGCTTATTTATCGCTATAAGGTAATTAGAGAATGTGAACTGCCTAAAGAGGGCAGTTACATTATTGCGTCAAACCATCTGTCTTATACGGACCCGGTTTTTGTGGGGCTGACCAATAAGAGAAGAACCTATTTTATGGCAAAGACAGAGCTTTTCAGAAACAAATTTTTTGGCGGTTTAATTAGAATTTTAGGTGCATTTCCCGTAACACGGGGAGCAAATGACGGCAAGGCTATTGCAACAGGTGAAGATTTAATTAACAACGGTAAGGTAATGACAATCTTTATTGAGGGCGGAAGAACCAAGACAGGAGAACTTATGCGTCCCAGAAGTGGCTGCGCAGTAATTGCACGCAAGACAAAGGCACCTGTTGTACCAATGTGTATTACCGTTACAGGCAAGTTTAAAAATATTTTCTCAAAGAGGGTAATTCACATAGGCAAACCAATGTCTTATGAGGATTTAGGCTTTAGTAATGATGATGAACCATCACCCAGGGAATACCGTGAGGCCTCACGAAGAATGATGGAGCAGATTACTAAATTCAGAGAAATGGACAGGATAGATAAATGAGAAAAATTATAGTGGCGACTTCAGCAGGTTTTTGCTTTGGCGTCAACAGGGCAATAGAAATTGTTTACAAGCTGATTGACGAGGGAAAGCCGGTATCAACCTTAGGCCCTATTATCCATAATATGCAAATGGTAAATGAGCTAAGAGAAAAGGGCGTTTCTACAATTAACAGTATATCAGAGGCAAAGAAAAAGGATACTGTTGTAATCCGTTCCCACGGCGTACCTCAGTGGGTTATTGATGAAATTAAAGAAAAAAATCTTGATTATGTTGATGCAACCTGCCCCTTTGTTTCCAAAATTCATAAGATTGTTAGGGAAACTGACGAAAATGATATTGTAATTATTGCAGGGGACAAGAATCACCCGGAGGTTCAGGGTATAATCGGTCACTGTAACGGGAAATGTTTCACCTTTAAAAATAATGAGGAATTACAGGAAATTTTTAATTTAATTCCTGTAGAGAATAATAATTCCATAAAAGTTGTTGCTCAAACCACCTTTGACCAAAAACTATGGAAAAAAAGTATAAAAAGTTTAAAAAATGTCTATACAAATGCAAAAATTTTTGATACAATATGTAGTGCTACAGCTATACGCCAAAAGGAAGCGGACGAAATTTCAAGGTCTGTAGACCTGATGTTTGTTATTGGTGACAAACACAGTTCAAATTCCTTTAAGCTTTACAGTATTTGTTCTTCAAATTGTGAAAAAACATATTTCATAGAAACGGCAGAAGAGTTGCCTATGGAGGAAGTAAGTAAAGCAGGTAGTATCGGCGTAACAGCCGGGGCGTCAACTCCGGCAAGGATAATTAAGGAGGTTCTGGATAAAATGAGTGAAGTAAACACATCCAGCGTAAATGAAAATGAATTGAGCTTTGAGGAGATGTTGGAAGAGTCTCTAAAAAGTATGAATACAAATGAGAGGGTTATGGGTACTGTTATGGGTATCGCCGGTAATGGTGATGTATCTGTTGATGTTGGCAGAAAGCAGGCAGGTTACATTCCAAGCGATGAAATTTCCTACGACCCAACAGAAACAGCAGAGAATACTCTAAAGGTTGGAGACCAGATTGAACTTCTCATTATGAAAACTAACGACCAGGAAGGCACTATTATGCTTTCTAAGAAAAGGGTAGACGCCCAGAAAAACTGGGAAGAACTTGAATCCCTTAGCGGCAGTGATGAAATTTTTACAGGCAAGGTTGTAGAAGCTGTAAACGGCGGTATCATTGTTATGCTTAAGGGCAACAGGATTTTCATTCCTGCCTCACAGGCAACAATGTCAAGAGATGAGGACGCATCAGCCCTTGTAGGTCAGGAAGTACAGTATAAGCTGCTTGAGGTTTCAAAAAGGGGCAGAAGAAAGAGAGCAATCGGTTCAATCCGTGCAGTGCTTAGAGAAAAAAGAGCAGAAGAAAAGGCAAAGCTGCTTGAAAGTCTTGCAGTTGGCAATACATACAAGGGTGTAGTTAAGTCACTTACATCATACGGTGCTTTCGTAGATATTGGCGGAGTATTCGGTATGATTCATATTAGTGAACTTAGCTGGTCCAGAATTAAACATCCTTCAGAGGTTGTTAATGTAGGCGACGAGATTGTTGTCTATATTAAGGACATCAATGAGGAAACAAAGAAGATTTCACTTGGATATAAGAAAGATGAGGACAACCCTTGGTATATTCTTAAAACAGAATATCCTGTTGATTCAGTTGTTAAGTGTAAGATTGTAGGACTTACATCATTCGGTGCATTTGCAAACATTATTCCGGGAATTGACGGTCTTATCCACATTAGTCAGATTGCTAACAAGAGGATTGACAAGCCGGAAGATGTTCTTAAAATCGGCGAGGAAGTTGAGGCAAAAATTATTGCTATTGACTTTGATAAGAAAAGGGTTTCCCTTTCAATTCGTGCACTTCTTCCGCAGGAGAAACCTGCACCGATAAAAGAAACCGAAGAAATAGATGCAGCCGAAAAGGCAGAGGCTGCTGAGAAAACAGACGCAGCCGAAAAGGAAGAGGTTGCTAAAGAAACAGAAGTAACTGAAAAGGCAGAAACTACTGAGGAGTCTGCAGAATAATTTGATTTTTGGAGGCACCGTTTTGGTGCCTCTGTTTTTTTGAGGTGAGTATATGGATATTGATGTTAAATCTCAGGCAGAGGCAGTTTTTAATGAAGTGGTAGAAAAGGCAAGATTAAAAAAAGGCGATATACTTGTTATTGGCTGTTCCACATCAGAAATAGCCGGAAGTCATATGGGTACAAACAGCAACCTTGACCTGGCAAAACAGGTGTACAGCGCATTTTATCCCAGACTTAAATCCTGCGGTATTTATATGGCTGTCCAGTGCTGCGAACATCTTAATCGTGCTTTAGTTGTGGAAAAGGAGCTTGCCGACAGGCTTATGCTTGATAGAGTAAATGTAGTCCCCCAGCCAAAGGCAGGAGGGTCGTCTGCGACTACGGCATACAGCCTTTTTGACAATCCTGTTATGGTTGAGCATATTAAGGCTGACGCAGGAATAGATATTGGTGGTGTGCTTATCGGTATGCACCTTAAGGAAACAGCAGTACCCCTTAAAATGGATAATAATGTTATAGGCAAAGCAAGGGTAATTGCAGCAAGAACGCGCCCCCGTTTTATTGGTGGAACAAGGGCCGTGTATGATGAAAATTTGCTTTAAGGAGTAGGAATATGACACCTTTAGAGGTACAGAATAATAAAGACGAGTTTATTAGAATATACAGAGAAAATATTAAACGGGAGGGCAGCGAGGAGCTCCTTAATTGGATTTTAAAGACAGATTTCTTTACGGCTCCTGCCAGTACAAGATACCACTATGCCTGTGAGGGCGGTCTTTGCGCACATTCCCTTTCTGTTTATCATACACTTATGGAAAAGCACTTTGATGCGGAAAATGACGATATTGAAAGCTTTACAATCTCATCTCTTCTCCACGATTTGTGCAAGGCAATGTTCTATAAGGAAAGCACAAGAAATGTTAAAAATGAAGAAACCGGAAAATGGGAGAAAGTACCCTATTTCACCATAGAGGACCAGTTCCCATACGGACACGGTGAAAAGTCTGTTTTTCTGATTGAGAGAAAAATGAGACTTCGCCTTGAGGAGGCTATGGCAATACGCTGGCATATGGGCGGTTTTGAGGAAGGCGGCGGTTTTGCAATTAGTCAGGCATACGATAAATATCCCCTTGCAGTAAAACTACATCTTTCCGACCTTGAATCTACATATCTAAGAGAAAAGGGTACATCAGATATAAACAGGAAGTAATTTGCTATGAATTTTGAAACAGTCAGAAAAAGGGCAGAACAGCTTAGAAAAGAGTTAAAATATCATAACGACCTTTATTACAATCAGGATAATCCGGAAATTTCTGACTTTGAGTACGATAAGCTGTTGCGGGAGCTTGAAAACATTGAAGAAGAATATCCTATGCTTATCACCTCAGATTCCCCAACGCAGCTTGTAGGGGGAGCTGCAGGGGAGAAGTTCAGTCCTGTTACCCATACGGTACAGATGGCAAGTCTTCACGATTCTTTTAGTCACAGTGAATTAATGGATTTTGACAGAAGAGTAAGAGAGGTTGTACCAAATCCTCTGTATGTGGTTGAGCCAAAGTTTGACGGACTTTCTGTTTCCTGCGAATATGAAAACGGAGTTTTTGTCCGTGGTTCAACAAGGGGGGACGGAATAACAGGTGAAGATATTACAGACAACCTTATTACAATTAAGTCCCTTCCCAAAAGACTTAAAAATGCTCCTGCTTTACTTGAGGTTCGGGGCGAGGTATATATGTCCGATGAAAACTTTTTAAAGCTGTTAAAATATCAGGAAGAAAATGAAGAAAAACCCTTTAAAAATCCACGAAATGCCGCGGCAGGCTCATTGAGACAGAAAGATTCCAAAATAACTGCTCGGCGTAATCTTGATATTTTTGTTTTTAACATTCAGCAAATTCAGGGTCATAAGATAAACAGCCATAAAGAAAGCCTTGACTATCTTAAAATGCTCGGTTTCCCGACTGCACCCTTCTATAACAGATATGATGATATGAACAAGGTTATAGAGGAAATTGAACGGATAAACAGCATTAGAGGAAGTTTCGGCTTTCCCATTGACGGGGCTGTGGTAAAGGTTGATGATTTTTCTCAAAGAGAATTATTAGGAAGTACTGCAAAGTTTCCAAAGTGGGCAGAGGCATATAAGTATCCCCCGGAGGAAAAGGAAACAAAGCTGCTTGACATAGAAATAAATGTAGGCAGAACAGGGGTGCTGACGCCTGTGGGCATATTTGAGCCGGTTACTCTTTCCGGTACAACTGTAAGCAGGGCAGTTCTCCACAATGAAGATTTTATTAAAGAAAAGGATATTCGTATTGGGGATACTGTAATAATACGGAAAGCAGGGGAAATTATTCCCGAAGTAGTTGCCCTTAGCCGTCACGGAGAGAAAACCGAGCCATATGAATTTCCTAAGGTATGTCCCTCCTGCGGCTCAAAGGTAACACGGGATAATGATGAATCGGCTATAAGATGTACGAATACTGAATGTCCTGCACAGCTTCTCCGCCATCTTATTCACTTTGTAAGCAGGGACGCTATGGATATAGAGGGCTTAGGTCCTGCCGTACTGGAAAAACTGGTGGAAACAGGATTTGTTAAATCACCGGCAGACCTTTATAAACTGACCCCTATGGATGTATTATCTTTAGAGGGCAAGGCGGAAAAGTCAGCTGAAAATCTTATAGAGTCCATTGAAAAATCTAAGGACCAGGAGCTTTACAGAATTATTTTTGCTTTAGGTATAAGGCATATAGGTCAAAAGGCTGCAAAACTTCTATGTGAAAAACTCCGTACAATAGACAATATTCTTAACAGTGGACCGGAAGATTACACCTCCATTGACGGTTTTGGCGAAGTTATGGCAGAGAGTGTTGTGGAATACTTTAGTCATAAGCAGAATAGAAGTCTTATAGAAGAACTTAGAGCTTTAGGAGTTAAAATGCCGGAAATGGAAGTGAATTCCGACGTGGGAAAACTACAGGGCTTTACATTTGTTCTAACCGGTACACTTCCAAATCTAAAGAGAAGTGAAGCGTCAAAGCTAATTGAGGACGCAGGAGGAAAAACCTCATCATCTGTAAGCAAAAAGACGGATTATGTTGTGGCAGGTGAAGAGGCAGGCAGTAAACTTACAAAGGCTCAATCTTTGGGGATTAAAATTATTACTGAATCAGAACTTTTAGAATTGTTAAATAAATAATATATTTTAGTGACCACCTTTTTGGTGGTCATATTTTTTTGCCTTTCTGCATATGAATTACAGAAAGGAATGATAATTTATGGAAACCAAAAGAGATGTTTTAAAGGATGTTCTGTCTGTTCTGCCGGATAGGATAGATTATAGAATAAGAACCTTGCCGGAGGAAATTAAATCGGACATACAGGAAATCCGACTGCGGAGCAACAAGCCGGTTGCACTTTCCTGTAATAATTTAACTTATTATCTAACCGACAAATCCTTTACCGCAGATATTTTTAATAACCTCAATTACTTTAAAGCTGTAAAAACTGATATTGCAGAAACCTTTACAAAGGCCTGCACATATTCCGTATATAACAGACAGAGTGAAATATCCCATGGCTTTATAACCATAAACGGCGGTCACAGAATGGGAATAACCGGTTCCGCAGTATACGGCAACAATGAACTTATTAATGTAAAGGATATTTCATCTCTCAATATAAGATTATCAAGGGAATTTATAGGATGCAGCAAACCCCTTTTTGAAACAATGAACAATGAACTTAACAGTATCCTCATCTGTGGCAAGCCTTGTTCGGGAAAGACCACAATGATAAGGGATATTGCCAGGTCACTTTCAGTTGACTATGGAAAAAAGGTTTGTGTAATTGACTCAAGAAATGAAATTTCCGCTACATACAAAGGGGAAGTAATGAATGACCTTGGCAACTGCGATGTATTTGTTATGTACCGTAAAATTGACGGAATAGAACAGGCAATACGAAATATGTCGCCTGAATATATTATATGTGATGAAATAGTGACCAGGGAGGAAATAGACGCCATTTCCCAGGGTATTAATTCCGGCGTAAAGTTTATTGCAACCGTTCACTGTTCCTCTGTTAATGAACTTGTTAAAAAACCTCTATTTAAAAAATTGCTGGATTTAAACGCCTTTGATAATGCTGTTATTCTCAAAAGTCAATCCCATCCGTCGGAAATTAGTGAAATTATAGATATGAAAGAACTTAACAAAAAAGGATAAAAGAATGATTATTAAGACAGTAGGACTGGTATGTGCATTTATGTTCTTTTCCCTGATAGGTATATACCAGTCTGTTAAACTAAAAAAAAGAAAGGACAACCTTAACGAAATACTTTTATTTTTAAATAGATTAGGTACCACAATAAGATATAGAAGGGGGGATATTGTAAGTCTTATTTCTGATTGTGCAGATAATGTACTTGTCCCTCTAAAAAACGCAGAGGAATACAGTCAGTATCAGAATATTGTTATGAAACTTCCCTTAAAAAAAGAGGAAAAGGGTTTGCTTTCAAAATTTTTCTATCAAATCGGAACAATGGATTTGGAAGGTGAATTAAGCAGTATAAACCTGTATATAGAATTTTTTAACGAAATTTACGAAAAGGCAAAATATGATTTGGAAAACAAATCGAAGCTGTATAGAATGTTGGGAATTTTTGCAGGGCTTGCTTTTGTAGTAATGTTTATTTAAAAGTATAAAACACCTAAAGTTGATACAAAGGATGATTTAATGGATGTTGATATGATTTTTAAAATTGCGGCAATAGGAATAATTGTTGCAGTACTTAATCAGCTTCTGATAAGAAGCGGCAGGGAAGAACAGGCTCTGCTTACTACAATTATGGGACTCATAGTTGCGCTTATGATGATAATTTCCCAGATTAGCACACTTTTTGATACCATAAAATCGGTGTTTGGTCTATGATGGACATAATTTCTGTATGTGTAATATCTGTAGTTGCATTTATTTTTTCCCTAACAATAAAGGGAAGTCACCCATCAATATCTCTTATCATAGTAATAACTGCCTCCGTCATTATTATGATATATCTCCTTAATTATCTTGGAGAGGTTATATCCTATGTGCAGGAGCTTTTTAATAGTGTAAATATAAGTACAGAATATGTAAAAATACTGCTAAAGTGTACCGGCATATGCTTTATAACTGAGTTTAGCTGTGACCTATGTAAGGAATCGGGATACTCATCTCTAAGTTCCCAGATTTCTCTGGCAGGAAAGCTTATTGCACTGGTGCTTGCAATTCCTATGTTTAAGGAAGTTCTTTCAATTTCATTGTCCTTGGCAGGTGTATCTTGAAAGGCTTTGCAGTTGCCCTCTTGGGAGTACTTCTGATTTTCCTTTCTGTGAACAGCGTTTCAGCCGATACATATTCTGACGCATTAGATGAGGTTGGCGGAGGTAATATTACGGAGAGCCTTGACGACCAAACTAAAAATATTCTTTCTAATATGGGGGTTGACCAGAACGAGTACCAGAGTATAATTAACCTTTCATTTTCGGATATGTTGGGAGAAATTTTTAATATAGCAGGCAAAGAGGGAGTTACCCCTCTTTCTTCCTCGGCACTGGTGCTTTGTCTGCTCATTATCTATTCTGTATTTGACAACTTTAGGGACAACCTTAAATCAAGGGATATGTCTAAAATATCCGACGCCATTTTTGTACTGGTAATTACAATTTCTGTTTCCGGGTCGGTTGTTGATGTTATTACAAGAGCTGTAAACTCAATAGAAAATGCAAGTTCCTTTATGCTGATATATATTCCTGTAATGGTGGTGATATTAATTACCAACGGACAGGCAGTAACAGGGGCATCGTATTATTCCCTTGTGGTTATGGCAAGCGAGGGCATAATTTGGCTTTCCGCCAATTTAATAGCGCCGCTGTTAAGTGTTTTTTTAGGGGTTTCCGTTACTTCATCTGTATCCTCTGAAATAAATTTGAGGGGAGTAATATCACAGCTTTCTAAACTTATTAAGTGGATAATTGCATTTATTATGACGGTTTTTTCGGGGCTCCTTACATTTAAAACTCTGATTACCACTGCTGCAGATACGGTTTCAACAAGGGCAGTCCGCTTTACATTATCCTCATTTATTCCAATAGTAGGCTCCGCCCTTTCCGAGGCGTATAAGACAATACAGGGAAGTATGAATCTTCTTAAAACAGGCCTTGGTGTATTTGTAATTATAAGCATTGTTGCAGTGTTTTTACCTATAATTATTAACTGCCTTTTCTGGGTGTTTTCTCTTAATATTACAAAGAGTATTGCAGATATGATGGGTATAAAAGGGCCTGCCTCCATACTTCAGTCCTGTTCAACTGTTCTTTCAACTCTGCTTGTAATAATTCTTTGCACGATGGCTATTTACATCATAAGTACAGCGATAATCATAACTATGGGAAGTCCGTCATAAAGAGGAATAAAAAATATGAGTTTAATAAGTAATACTGCATTAATACTTTGTACCTGCACTATAGCCTGTGTAATAATCAGAATGATAATTCCCGAGGGCAGAACCAGAAAAACAATAAATCTTATTATTACAGCTTTTCTTATAATTGTAATGATTGCACCCATAAAAAATCTTTTTACAAAGTCGGAAACTTTCCCTTTATCAACACCTGATGAGGCTGAAATAACAAGTGAATATAATGATAAAGTTATCGCCCTTACAAAAGAAAATATTAGAAACTCACTTATAGCCCTTTTAAAGCAAAATGATATTGTTGCGGAAAATGTATATGTAGATATTAAAACTGACAAGACAAGTGGAATATTCATAAACTATATTTACATATATTTAAGTGAAAGCAATATAAATAATTCCGCTAAGGCTATAAAGATAACAGAGGAGAATTTTAATATTACACCGGAAATAATATTAAGCTGACAGGAGCAAAAAATGACGGAAAAATTATCAAAATTTAAAAATTTAAAAAACGACAAAAACTTTATCCGAGTCATATATATAATAGGGATAGTAGGCATTGTACTTATTTTCTGTTCAACATTTTTTGGTAATGACAGTAGTGACAGTGGGGAAAATTCCTCCTACTCAATAGAAAGCTACAGGGAAGATGAGGAAACAAGAATTAAGTCTATGGTGGAATCAATAGACGGTGTAGGCACAGCGAAAGTTATGCTTACAATGGAAAACGGTGCAGAGCAGGTGTATTCAGATGATAACAAGGTAAAGGAAATTGAACCTGTTGTAAGAGGCGCACTTATAGTCTGCACAGGGGGAAATAACCCCGAAATTAAGGAAACTGTGCTGGAGTCGGTGACAAAAGCACTTAACATATCTGCAGATAAGGTCTGTATAACAAAATTAAAGAAGGAGTAATTATGAAAATCAACAAAAGAAACATTATTGCGGCTGCATTAGTAGTGGCTTTGGGAACAGCAGTATATCTGAATTGGCAGTTTGGCGATGCCAGTACAATGTTTACCTCTTCCACAAAAGAACTTGGGGAGGCAGAGTATGTAAACAAGGAGGTTACAGTTACAACACCCGACACAGCCCTGTCCTCAAAGCAGAGAAACTATTTTTCTAATGCAAGAACAGAAAGAGAACAGACACAGGACAAAGTGGTGAATATTGCAAAGGAAGTCCTTGAAAAGACGGAATCCTCACCAAAGGCGAAAGAAAGCGCACAGGCACAGGCGGATAAAATAGAAACCTACCTTACATATCAGACTAACATTGAAAATCTTCTTAAAGCAAAGGGCTTTTCAGATTGCCTATGCTGTATTACGGAAAAGGGCTGTACCATAGTTGTACCTAAGTCTGATATGAAAGACAACAGTTCTATTATAATTAAAGATGTTGTTTTAGGTCAGACAGGCATTAAATTTAAAAATATAACAATAACAGAAATATAAGATTTGTTTACATCTCCCCGAATTTATGATATAATATGCCATATCATAATTTTTTGGGGAGATTTAATTATGAGTGAAAAAAATGTTTCCCGATTTAGGGAACGAGAGCAGGCTTTTCTTTTATGCTTTGAAAAAATATTTAGCGACGACTCTATTTCTGAAATCTCAAAGCTGGCAGAGGAGGCTCGTGACGAAGGATATTCTGCTTTTGCCCTTGACTGTGCAAAGGGAGTACAAGAAAATATAGAGGAAATTGACAATATTATTTCTTCACATCTTAGCGATAGGTGGAAAATAAACCGCATTAATAAGGTGTCCCTAAGTATTCTCAGACTTGCAGTTTACGAAATGAAATATATTGATGACATTCCAAGTAATGTTTCAATTAACGAGGCCGTTGAACTTAGCAAAAAGTTTTCTGTTGGTGACGAATACAAATTTGTAAACGGTGTTCTCGGCGCAGTAGAGAGAGATTTATAATGCCATTATTTTTAGGCATAGATACAAGCAACTATACAACATCAGTTGCCTTATATGACAGTGATAAAAATATAGATATTTCAAAAAAACAGCTTTTGCCTGTAAAAAAAGGCGAGCTTGGTATACGCCAGAGTGACGCTGTTTTTCACCATACACAGCAATTACCCACTCTTTTTGACAGTCTTTTTAATGGAATGGAAAATATAAAGGACAAAATTGCTGCAATCGGTGTTTCAAAAAAGCCCAGACCTGTTGATGGAAGTTATATGCCATGCTTTACAGTTGGCAGGGGATATGCCCGTGTTCTTTCAAAAATCCTTGATGTGCCTCTTTATTTGCTGACACATCAGCATGGACACATTGTTTCTGCACTATATTCTGCAAACAGACTGGATTTATTGGGAAAAAGATTTATAACCTTTCATATTAGCGGGGGCACAACGGAGGCTTTGCTGGTTGACGAAAATATGGATATAAGCCTTGTTGCCAAAACCCTTGACCTTAATGCAGGACAGGCAGTAGACAGGGTGGGACTTATGCTGGGATGTAAATTTCCCTGCGGTAAAGAGCTTGAGAAAATTGCCCTAAATTTTAAAGGTAAAGTTAAGGTGAAACCCACCCTAAAGGGAAACGATTGTTGCCTGAGCGGACTTGAAAACATATGTAAAAATATGCTTAATAACGGCAAAAGTTATGAAGAAGTATCATTCTATTGCCTTAAATATATTGAAGAAACTATTTATAAAATGGTTATTTCCTTAAAAGAAAAATACGGAGATATTCCCTTTGTATTTGCAGGGGGAGTAATGAGTAATAAAATTATTAGAGAAAGTATTACAGGAAGAATAAGCTGTACCTTTGCAAAACCGGAATATTCAACAGATAATGCAGTAGGTATTGCTTACCTTGCCAAAATAAAGTGGTACAATGATAAATTCAACACCTAATATTATAACAGTTTCACAACTTAATTTTTATGTAAAAAGTATACTTGACGGGGACCCAAGGCTGAATTATGTTTTTTTATGCGGAGAAATTTCAAACCTTACAGACCACTACAGGAGCGGACATATTTATCTTTCACTTAAAGATGAAAAGGCAGTAGTTAGAGCAGTAATGTTTGCAGGAAACGCCCGCAACCTTAAATTTAAACCGGCGGAGGGTATGAAAGTTATATGCAGGGGGAGAGTAACCCTTTATGAGCCGACAGGGCAGTACCAATACTATATTGAAGATATGCAGCCTGACGGTTTGGGGGCGCTCTATCAAGCATATGAGCAACTTAAAATTAAACTTCAAAAAAAGGGACTTTTTGATGTTTCTCATAAAAAACCTGTACCGGAGTTTCCAAAAAATATAGGTGTTATCACCAGTCCCACTGGGGCGGCGATTCAGGATATTAGAAATATTCTTACGAGAAGATACCCTTCTGTTAATATCGTTCTTTGTCCTGTACTTGTGCAAGGTGAAAATTCTGCCCCCCAGCTTGTAAATGCAGTTAATCTTTTAAATGAATATGAAGTCTGCGATACAATTATTATAGGCAGAGGCGGGGGCTCAATAGAGGATTTGTGGGCATTTAACGATGAAGAATTGGCATATGCAATTTATAATAGTAAGATACCTGTAATTTCCGCCGTAGGTCACGAAACTGATTTTACAATTTGTGATTTTGTATCTGATTTAAGAGCTCCCACACCCTCTGCGGCGGCAGAACTGGCAGTGCCCGACAGGGAAGAGCTTATTTCATACTATGACGGACAAAGACAATATTTATCCTCGCTGATTGATATGAGACTTAATGATTGCAGAGCGGTTATGCAGGAAAATGTTTCAAAGCTGTTGTCTCTTTCACCTGTAAATAGGCTTGACAGGATATATGCCGAAACCCATGTGTTACTTAATAAAATAAATACAACCATTAATTATAAATTTGAAAATACAATGCAGGATTTTAAGTTTTCTGCTGAAAAAATTGAAACCCTTAATCCTGTTTCAATAATGAACAGGGGTTACTCTGTTGTGACTGACGAAAATAAGAAAACAGTAACCTCTGTAAAGCAAGTAAAGTCCGGTGATGTTCTCACCATAAATGTAACAGACGGAAAGATTATTTCCAGGGTAATAGGTGAATAGTTATGTCCTTTGCACATTTGCACGTACATAGTGAATACAGTTTATTAGACGGAGCCTGTCGTATAGACAGGCTTGCCGCCGTTTGTAAGGAAAAAGGTATGAATTCAATAGCAATTACAGACCACGGTGTTATGTACGGTGTAATTGACTTTTACAGGGCCTGCAAACGGGAGGGAATAAAGCCTATCATAGGCTGCGAGGTGTATGTTGCTCCAAGGAGCAGATTTGACTCTTCCTTTGATATAGACAAGGAATACTATCATCTTATTCTTCTTTGCGAGAATAATGAAGGTTATAACAATCTTATAAAACTTGTTTCATACGGCTTTACAGAGGGATTTTATAAAAAACCGAGGATTGACCGTGAACTTTTGGAAAAGTACCATAAAGGCCTTATTTGTCTTTCTGCCTGCCTTGCAGGGGAAATACCCAGAAAAATTACTGCAAATGACTATGAAAGTGCTAAGGAAACTGCCCTGTACTATCAGAAGATTTTCGGAAAGGACAATTTCTTTCTGGAACTGCAAAATCACGGAATAAAGGAAGAAATTTTTGTTGCAGAAAAGTTAAAAATACTGTCGGAAGAAATAGATGCTCCTATGGTTGTAACCAACGATTGTCATTATATAGAGAAGTCTGACAGCAGAATGCACCAGGTATTATTGTGCATCCAGACTAATCATACCATTTACGATGACAATAAAATGGAGTTTCAGACCCAGGAATTTTACCTTAAAACGGAAGAAGAAATGCGTAAACTTTTTCCTGACCTTGACGACGCCTATGAAAATACACAGAAAATAGCAGACAGGTGTAATGTGGAGTTTGAGTTTGGAGTAAGAAAACTTCCAAATTACACTACGCCGAATAATGAGGACCACTATGAGTTTTTCCGCAGGCATTGTTACGCAGGTTTAAAAAAGCATTATGGGGAAAATCCTGATAAAAGTCTTGTGGACAGACTGGAGTACGAACTTAAAATTATTTCTACAATGGGATTTGTTGACTATTATCTTATTGTCAACGATTTTATACAGTTTGCAAAAAGTAAGGATATTCCCGTAGGGCCGGGCAGGGGTTCAGGTGCAGGGTCACTTTGTGCCTATTGCATAGGAATTACAGATGTTGACCCTATAAAATATGATTTGCTCTTTGAAAGATTTCTAAATCCCGAAAGGGTTTCAATGCCCGACTTTGATGTGGATTTTTGTAAGGACAGAAGGTCGGAGGTTATACAATATGTTATTGAAAAGTACGGCAAGGATAAGGTCGCCCAAATTATAGCATTCGGTACAATGGCGGCAAGAGGCGCTATAAGGGATGTAGGCAGGGCTCTCTCAATTCCATATGCAACCTGCGACAGGGTTGCAAAGCTGGTTCCTTTTGATACAAAAATGACTTTGGACAGGGCGTTGGAGCTTAGTCCCGAACTTGAAAGCCTTTATAAATCTGATGAAAAGATAAAAGAACTTATAGATATGAGTAAGGCTATTGAGGGTATGCCCCGTCACGCTACAACCCATGCGGCAGGCGTAGTAATTACAAAAAATCCTGTATCGGATTATGTTCCTCTTTCTAAAAATGACGATAATATAGTAACCCAGTTTACTATGACAACCCTTGAGGAATTGGGCCTTTTGAAAATGGATTTTTTGGGCCTCAGGAACCTTACCGTTATTGACGATGCAGAAAAAATGATACGCAGGGTTGAACCCGACTTTAATATAGAGAACATTCCCTTTGACGATAAGGCTGTATATAAAATGATTTCTGCCGGTCAGACAGAGGGTGTTTTCCAGTTTGAAAGTCAGGGTATGAAAAATGTTCTTACCCAGTTACAACCGGAATATCTTGAGGATTTAATTGCAGTTACTTCCCTATACAGACCGGGTCCTATGGACAGTATTCCAACCTATATAGAGAACAGGCATAATCCTAATAAGGTAACATATAAACATCCCCTGCTTAAAGATATTTTAAAGGTTACCTATGGATGTATTGTGTATCAGGAACAGGTTATGCAGATTTTCCGCACTCTTGCAGGTTACTCTCTTGGACGGGCTGATATTGTCCGCAGGGCAATGAGTAAGAAAAAGCATAAGGTTATGGAAGAGGAAAGAAAAATCTTTATTGACGGCTATATTAATGACAAAGGACAAGTTGAAGTTGAGGGCTGTATAAGGAGGGGCGTTGACAGAAAAACGGCTGAACAAATTTTTAGCGAAATGGAGAGCTTTGCCTCCTACGCCTTTAACAAATCCCACGCAGCGTCTTATGCAACAGTAACCTACCGTACAGCCTATCTTAAATGTCATTACCCCAAATATTATATGGCTGCCCTGATGACAAGTGTTTTAGACAATCAAAATAAGCTGTCGGCTTATATTGAGGAATGTGCAAGGCTCGGCATTAAAGTGCTTCCCCCAAATGTAAATTCCTCCCAAAAAGGATTTACGGTTGCAAATAACGGTATTAGGTTTGGGCTTTTGGCAATAAAAAGCCTTGGAAAAAACTTTATTGATGAAATTGTATTAGAGGCAGGAGATACTCCCTTTAAATCTTTCTATGATTTTTGCAAAAGAATGTACGGCAAAAATATGAATACAAAGGGACTTGAAAATTTGATAAAGTCCGGTGCTCTTGATAACCTGGGTTTAAACCGCAGACAAATGCTTTCTGTCTATAAAAAAATTATTGATAATTTGGAGTTTGACAGAAGAAAAAATTTAGAGGGTCAGCTTTCTTTCTTTGATATGGGGGATAATAAAGAAGAAATTAAAATGGTAGACATACCGAATTTAGAGGAGTTTTCTGTTTCCGAAATGCTTTCTATGGAAAAGGAGATTGCAGGGATATACATCAGCGGCCATCCTCTTTCGCAGTTTGACAGCTACACAAAGCTGATAAAAGCTGATAAAATTGGAGATATTTTGGAGAATTCCTCAGGCAGATACAGCGACGGCCAGCAAATTAAAATATTTGTTATTATTAATAAAATAAAAAACCAGATTACAAAATCCCAACAAATGATGTGCTTTTTGAGTGTCGAAGATAAGACAGGCACTTTGGAGGGAATAGTGTTCCCCAAAACCCTTGCTGAATATGGAAATTATATTTTCGAGGGCAGTATAATAGAGGCTGTTGGTACGGTTAATTTTAAAGAAAATGAAGAACCGAAAATTATTATAAATCAAATAAGACTCGCTCCCGATAAGGATAAAATTCCCACTTCCATTAAGGATGATATTTCTGCACAGCCCCAAAAAGTCAGAACGATAGAAAACAAAAGAATTGTTAAACCCGACAAGTTATATATCAGGGTACCTGACAGAAAGGGAGAAAAATTTAAAAAAGTCCAGAATGTTCTTGAGCTCCTTTGTGGCAGTACAATGGTGGTTTTCTATGTTGAGGAGGAAAACAAGCAGTACAAAGCGCCACGCCATATGTGGGCAGATGTAAGTGATGTCCTTATTGATGAACTAAACTATATACTGGGCAAGGAAAATGTGGTTGTAAAATAGGCAAATATATTAAAAATTCACCTTGAGGGTTTTCTCGGGGTGAATTTACTTTATAGTAATATTTTTTAAATATTTTAATATTTTATCAAAATAGCACTTTACTTTAATAAAGTGATTGTGCTATAATATACCGGTAAGACTGACAGTGTGGGATTTATATTAACCCCATAAAAAATAATGTCAGAAAATGGAGGTACATAATGAAAAAAATTATTTCACTTATCTTAGTAATTGTTGCGGCGGTAACAGTATTTGCAGGCTGCGGCTCAAATTCTGATTCTGATTATCAGGAAATTGTAGACAAGGGAGAACTTGTAGTTGGTATTACAGACTATGCACCAATGGATTACAAGGGCAATAACGGGGAATGGATTGGCTTTGACGCTGACTTTGCAAAAAAGGTAGCAGAAAAAATGGGCGTTAAGGTTAAGTTCGTTGAAATTGACTGGGACAATAAATTTTTTGAGCTTTCTTCAAAATCTGTTGACTGTCTTTGGAATGGTATGACAATATCAACAGAGGTTAAGAAAAACACAAGCTGTTCCAAGGCATATGCAAAAAATGAACAGGTTGTTGTAATGGATAAAAAAGAAGCATCAAAGTATAAAGAAGCTAAGGATTTAAAGAAACTCTCATTTGCAGTAGAATCCGGTTCTGCCGGTCAGACAGCGGCAAAAGACAACGGTTTAAAATACACAGCGGTTACTGCCCAGACAAATGCACTTATGGAAGTTAAGTCCGGCGCTGTTGACGCTTGTATTATCGACAGTACAATGGCATCTGCTATGACAGGCAAGGGTACAGGCTATGAAAATCTTACCTCAAGCGTATCTCTTACATCAGAAGAATACGGGGTTGGTTTCCGCAAGGGTTCTGATATGACAGAAAAGTTTAATGGTTATATTGATGAACTAACAAAGGACGGAACACTTAAAAAGCTTTCAGACAAGTATAAAATTCAGCTTGCAGAGTAATTTTTACATAATTAAACTTTATTAATCAGGGAATACATATGAACGACTTTTTATCTGTAACCGATTATCTTTTGGAAGGTTTTACGGTAACACTTGAATTATTTGGGTTAACTCTGCTTCTTGCTTTGCCCATTGGACTGATAATCTGCTTTGGTTCTATGAGTAAGTTTAAACCACTCCGCTGGCTTGTGAGAACATTTGTATGGATTATCAGAGGCACGCCTCTTATGCTCCAGCTTATTATTGTTTATTACGGGCCGGGTCTTATCTTTAATGCAGGACTTCTCCCCAGGTTTCCGGCGGCGCTCATTGCATTTGTAATAAACTATTCCTGTTATTTCTCGGAAATATACAGGGGCGGTATTGAGTCTGTATCAAGGGGACAGTATGAGGCAGGTTATGTTCTGGGAATGACAAAAACCCAAATCTTTTTTAAGATTGTGCTTTTACAAGTTATTAAAAATATTGTTCCACCAATGAGTAATGAAATAATAACCCTTGTAAAGGATACATCCCTTGCCAGAATTATTGCGGTATACGAGATAATCTGGTGTGGACAGGACTATATAAAAATGGCAGGTCTTATTTGGCCGCTGTTCTACACAGCAGCATTTTATCTTGCATTCTGCGGACTTCTTACACTTCTTTTTGGTTACATAGAAAAGAGGCTAAGCTACTTCAGGAGTTAAATATGGCTATTTTACAAGTAAAGAATATAAAGAAAAGATTTGGCAAGACCGAGGTTCTAAAGGGAATTGACTTTCAGCTTGAAAAGGGGGAAGTTCTCTCAATAATCGGTTCATCTGGAAGCGGTAAAACAACACTTTTACGATGTCTTAATTTTCTGGAGTTTGCCGAGGAGGGTACAATTTCCGTAGATGGAGAAGTGATTTTTGACGGCAAGGCAAGGAAAAGTCTAAAAGACGCAGAAATTCGTAAGAACAGATTGCACTTTGGCCTTGTTTTTCAAAATTTTAATCTTTTTCCACAGTACAATGTGTTAAGAAATGTAACCTTAGCACCAAATATGCTTAAAATTGATACCCCGGAAAATATAGAAAAGCACGCCCGTGAACTAATTGAAAGAGTAGGCCTGACAGATAGAATTGAGCATTATCCCTGTCAGCTTTCCGGTGGACAAAAGCAAAGGGTGGCGATTGCAAGGGCTTTGGCTATGAATCCGGATATTTTGTGCTTTGACGAGCCAACATCTGCCCTGGACCCGGAGCTTACGGGGGAGGTACTGAATGTTATAAAAAGCCTTAAATCCTCGGACAGCACAATGATTGTTGTAACGCACGAAATTGAGTTTGCCAGAGATGTAGCAGACAAGATTATTTTTATGGACGAGGGAGTAATTGCTGAAGAGGGAACGCCGGAACAGGTTATCGGTAATCCCAAAAATCCTCGAACACAGGCTTTTCTGTCAAGGTTTAATCAGACATTTGCATAGTTTAAGGGAGCGGAATTAATGTTTCGCTCCTTTTTTATTTAATGCTATGTCAAATTTTTGTAATATAAAAGTAATATCTATGAAAAAGTACTTGATTATTCCACTGATTTTTATTATAATTATATAGAGTTTAGTGGTGAAAAGCGTGTGTGCTGTTTGCACCCAAATTAACATTTAACAAATATTATCCAGGAGGAATTGATTATGGCTAAAGACGCAATTGCAGTTCTTACGAGCGGTGGCGATGCACCGGGTATGAACGCTGCTGTCAGAGCAGTTGTTCGTTCAGCTATAAATAAAGGTTTTGATGTATTAGGAGTTAAAAGAGGATACCGTGGTCTCCTCAATAAGGATTTTATGGAGATGGATCTTCGTTCCGTAACAAATATTCTCAGCAACGGCGGTACTATGCTCTATACAGCAAGAAGTAAGGAATTTCCAAAGCCCGAGGGCATTAAAAAGGCGGCTCAGAACTGTGCTGAAATGGGTGTTAAGGGCGTTGTTGTAATTGGCGGCGACGGTTCATTTAAGGGTGCCAGAGCACTCTCTGAAGCAGGTGTGCCATGTATTGGTATACCGGGTACTATTGATAATGATATTGCTTGTAGTGAATATACAGTTGGTTTTGACACAGCTATGAATACAGCTATGGAAATGGTTGACAAAATCCGTGATACTTCCCAGTCTCACGACAGATGTTCTGTCGTTGAAGTTATGGGAAGAAGATGCGGTGATATTGCTCTTCAGACGGGTATAAGCTGTGGTGCAACGGCTATCCTTGTTCCTGAAGTTGAGTATGACATTGAAAGAGATGTTATTGCAAGAATTTTAGAAACAAGAAAGTTTGGCAAACAGCATTTTATTATTGTTGTTGCCGAGGGCGTCGGCGGTTCTGTTGACCTTGCAAAGTATATTGAAAAGCGTACAGGAATTGAGTCCCGTGCAACAATTCTCGGCCATGTACAGCGTGGCGGTTCTCCAACACTCCGTGACAGGGTGGTAGCATCTCAAATGGGACACAAGGCTGTTGACCTTCTTGCCGAAGGCAAGTCAAAACGAGTGGTTGCAATGAAAGACGGCAAGATTGTTGACTATGATATTACAGAAGCTCTGGAAATGGAGAGAGTGTTTGATATTGACCTATACAATATTGCAAAAACAATCTCAATGTAATTAATAACCAAATACAAAAGGCACAGTGCTAAACTGTGCCTTTACTTGAATAGAGGAAGTGAAAATTATGTCGATTTTCTACCCTAACGACCTAATTATTTATGGACTGTCTGTTAATTCATTTGTTCCCTTTAATGTGCAGGACGATGTGCTTGCAAAGGTTAGAAAAAATTTCTTTGAACATAACCGCCGTCAGAATGATAAACTTGTGCAGAATGTTCAGGATATTTCAATTAGGTATACATATAATCTGGAAAAGAACAAGCCAATGAAGTGGACTGTTCAAAAAAACAAAAGAACTATTGAAGACTCTGTTATTGTATCAGTTAATTCCTATGAAATCAGAACATATAATGACAAAGGCGAGAAGATTGCCGCAACCGAGTATTCAAATGAACATATATTTAAAAAAATTACCTTTTCTTTAAATAACGAAACGACTGTAATTTCCAGTGGTAAGGAGGAAAACTCTCCTGTTCTTTTTGTACGGAGTAACTCCCTTAATCATACCCTAAACCTTTTGCAGATTAACGAAGAACAGGAAGTTTTATTAAGACTTAGGAAGATAAATCCTTATATATCTGTAACCGCTTTTACAAATCTTGGTCTTGTTTATTTTGGTACAGAAGAAGAAATAAAAAATATTCAGAATATTGTCAGCAGCATAAAAAAGGACCTTATTTCCGAAAGAACCCCTGCGGTATATATAACCGAAGAGGATAAAAAGTCCGGCTTTAATTTTAAGGATAATGACTTTAACCTTAAAAGAAATATGAACGAAACCTATAATATTGATAAGTCGCAGTATTTTTCTTTTGAAAGTGAAGTTACTGATAATTCTGTAGAGGAAACCCCTCAAAATGCAGAAGCGACCAATGTCGAAAAGGTTTCCGAAGAAAAGAAAGAAATTGTACCCCACAGTAACTATGAAGAAACAAAAAACAGCAAAACAGAGGTCCCCTTTACAAATGAAGCTCCTCCCTTTGAATTAGTGGAAGAACTTGTGGGTAACGAATCTATTGAATCATATGGTGAAACAGTGGAATATTCTAAGCAGGAAACAACGGCTGATTTAATAGATGATATTGAGGAGGAAACACCAAAGATAAATCAGCAGTTGTCGGATAAATCGGAAGATTTAAAGAAAACCGATAGGGAAGAAAAAAATAGTACCCCTGTTGATAACGACTTAATTTTAAAGCAGGTCATTAACGCTATGCTTGAAAATGGTGCGAAACAGCAGTCCGTGAGTGAAGATGAGGAAACTCCGGCAGAATCGGCTACAGAAGATAATAAAGAGGCTGACCTTATTATTAACAGCGGTGGTGAAAGGTATCTTTACTTTGGACAGTTAAATGCTAACCTTGAAAGAGAGGGTTATGGCAGGACAGAAATGTCAAACGGCAGGACTGCCTATGAGGGCAATTACAAAAGTAACAAACGCGACGGTTTTGGCTCTTTCTATTACAAAGACGGCGGACTTTGTTATGTTGGGGAATGGAAAGAAAATAGGCGTGAGGGCTTTGGCGTCGGTATTCGTTCATCTGACGGGTCTTACCACGCAGGAAACTGGTCTGATAATAAACCTGAGGGTATTGGCGTTAGATTTGATAAGTACGGCAAATTTTCCTGTGCTACAAATTACAAAGACGGCAGGGAAGACGGTTTGTGCGTTCAGTTTAATGACGATGGAAGTATTTCCGTTTTTAAATGGGTAAATGATTCCAAGAAAATAATTCAAAGGATTTATCCATAAAACTTATAATTTAATTATTTTGTAACAAACTATTACCGTACCTTTTTGGTGCGGTAATTTTTTATGAGGTGATTTATATGAAAAAAATAATTGTACCTGCACTTATTGCAATTTTAATGGCATTTACCCTTGTTGGATGTGGCTCTGATGATAAGAAGGACGCCAGCAGTACAACAGCTACTTCTGAAAGCTCATCTGAAACTTCAGCCGAGTCCTCTACAGAGGGAACATCAGATGATATGATGGATGACGGCACTGTTTCCGACGGAAACGGTATTATCGGAGATGCAGAGGATGATGTTGAAAAGGGTGCAGAAGACGCAGGAGATGCCATGGACGATGCAATGGATGATATGTCAAGCAACATTGAGAATATGACATTAACAACAAGCGATAATCAGTAAATTCTTTACACATTAAGTCAGGTCTGGTTAATACCAGGCCTTTTTACTTGCCAAAAATCGCATACTGTGATATATATTTTTATATAAAGCAAATTATTACGGAGTAAAAAATGGGCAGAGAGTTAAAAAAGCACGAGATTGTGGAAAGAAGTATAATAAAAAAATATAGGAAAAAAATATGGAATCCTTTTATTATTGCTATGAAAGAATACAAACTGGTTAACCCAGGGGATAGGGTTGCCGTTTGTATCTCCGGCGGTAAGGACTCAATGCTCCTTGCAAAGCTGATGCAAGAGCTCCATAAATACAGTAAAATCCCCTTTGAATTAAAGTATATCGTAATGGACCCCGGATATAATAGTGAGAACAGAAAAAGGATAGAGGAAAACTCTAAACTTCTTAATATTCCAATAGATATATTTGAAACAAATATTTTTAATGTTTCAAATAACACAGAGAAAAATCCCTGCTACCTTTGTGCAAGAATGAGGAGGGGACACCTGTATAAAAGAGCAAAAGACTTAGGCTGTAATAAAATTGCTCTGGGTCATCATTTTAATGATGTTATTGAAACAACAGTTTTGGGTATGTTTTACGGTTCACAGCTACAGGCTATGCCTCCCAAATTACATAGCACGAATTTTGAAGGAATGGAGCTTATCCGTCCTATGTACCGTATTCACGAGGAGGACATTATAGCATGGGCAAATTATAACGACTTACACTTTATAAGGTGCGGATGCAAATTTACAGAAAATATAGTAAGGGATAAAAACGGAGACAGTAATTCAAAACGCCTTGAAGTTAAAAATTTAATTAAGACCCTGAAGAAAAACAATCCCAATATAGAAAAAAGTATTTTCAACAGTATACACGCAGTTTGTCTTGATACATTTCCCTGCTATAAGACCGGTGGGGAAACAATATCATTTCTTGATAATTTCGACAAATAATAAATGAGCTGAACCTTTTAGTTCAGCTCATTTTTTATACTACCTTTTTAAGGTCATTTCTCAGTCTGTCAATTATCTTCTTCTCAAGTCTTGAAATATAAGACTGAGAAATGCCAAGTTCATCGGCAACCTGTTTTTGGGTATATTCTTTTTTGTTTTTTAACCCAAAACGCATTTCCATTATTTGTTTTTCCCTTGGTTTAAGTCTGTCAATGGCCTGTAATAACAGTTTTTTTTCCAACTCCTTTTCTATATCCTTATTTACAATATCAGGTTCACTCCCCAAAACATCACATAGTAGAAGCTCGTTACCGTCCCAATCCGTATTAAGGGGTTCTTCTATGGAAACTTCGTTCTTAGAATTGGAGGTTTTTCGGAGATACATAAGTATTTCATTTTCAATACACCTGGAGGCGTAGGTTGCCAGCTTAATACATCTGTCCGGTGAAAAAGTATTAACTGCTTTTATAAGGCCGATAGTGCCGATAGAAATTAAATCATCAATGGAGGTATTGGAGCTTTCAAATTTCTTTGCTATATATACAACAAGTCTTAGGTTATGCACAATAAGTTTATTTTTACACTTTTCATTTCCCTTGGCAATTCCCAAATAAAGCTGTTGTTCCTCCTCCTTAGTCAGAGGAGGGGGAAGTGACTCACTGCTGTTTATGTAAAATATGTCGTTGTTAGAGAACAGTTTTTTTATTTTGTAAATCAGGTTTTTAATCATAGCAATCACTCACAAATATTTTTATAGTTAAAAACAGAGTTAATTTCACCTTTAAATATGTTTTCTGTTATACCAATATAAACAGTTTGTCTTATTTTTTTATTATCTATGTAAAGCTCCTCCGGTTTAAAGCCCTTTATTATTCCTTCACCTCCCAGTGAATTAAAGGGGATAATCCTGTATTTACCTTCCGGAACAATTATATTTTTAAGCAGGCTTTTTTCGGCTAAAATTACTTCCCCTCCGCTGAAAGGTTCCTTAACATTACAGCAGGTATCGTACTTTGAAATAAAATTATATTCTTCATTAAGGTAAATTATTTTAATTTTGTGGATGAGATTATTTTTTTCAAACTTTAATTTGCTTATTATGTTAAGGACAAAATATGCAACAGTTGTGAGAAATATCAGTAAGATAGGTGAAATATTAAAATAAACAGAATTATTGTTAATTGCGATAAAATCAGTGTCTATTAAGTTCAGCAGAAAAAATATTATACCTGTATAGCAGTTTGTAATTATGAATAGGGTAAACATTCTTTTAAAAAAGCATTTGTAATTTTTAAAACCAAAGGCAACAACAATAATAATTGAACAGGATACTATCTGAATGATAATATTGAATAAAAAATTCAGAGGTGGCAACAATATAGTTAATGAGGATAAGCCTCCGAAAACAGATGAGAGTATTACCCTAATGTGTTTATAGATAATTTTGAGGATATTTGCTGTAACAATCAGCAAAATATAATCAATAATAATATTAGTGAAAACAAGTGTGTCAATGTATATTGTCATTACCTCACCCTAAATTTATTATCACATAAGTCTACATATAAAATTGTCAGATAGTAGGTGAAAATTTTATGATTTTAGCATTTATATTGGGTCTTTTTATCGGAGCTTTTCTGGGAATATTTATGATGTGTCTTTTACAGTCCAATCATGATAATCATTAAAAAAGCGGTACAGCCTTTGCTGTACCGCTTTTCCATATATAGTGGTTATTATTGAAACATACTAAATATGTAGTTTTTGCATATATTTAGTGTTATTCTTATGTTTTGTTTTA
>CANROX010000009.1 GCA_947632335.1 uncultured Clostridia bacterium | reverse complement strand
AGCGGAAATAGGACTTGAACCTACGACACTTCGGGTATGAACCGAATGCTCTAGCCAGCTGAGCTATTCCGCCATATTTACCGCTTTCATTTTAGAAGTCAGCATAAATGATTATATGTTAAAAGTCGGGATTTGTCAATACCCTTTTTGAAAATAAATACATTTATTTTCATACTGTCTATATGTTGTGGTATCCTCCAAATATATTTATTTTCTAACACTATTTCTGCTCAAAAATTTTAAAAATATACACCTGTTTTTTCCACAAAAAAGGCTGTATCAAGGGATACAGCCTTACAATTTTTATATATTAAAACTATAGTTTGGAGCTTCCTTTGTAATCTGAATATCGTGTGGGTGACTTTCCTTTAGACCGGCGCCGGAAATCTTACAGAACTTTGCCTTTTGGTGAAGGTCGCTGATAGTGGCACAACCTGTGTAACCCATACCTGCACGAATACCGCCAACCATCTGATAGATAGTATCGGCAAGGGGTCCCTTGTAAGGAACACGACCCTCAACACCCTCCGGAACAAGTTTCTTGTTACCTCCCTGGAAATACCTGTCGGAAGAACCTTTTGACATAGCGGCAAGGGAACCCATACCGCGATAAACCTTAAACTGTCTGCCCTGATAAATCTCTGTTTCACCCGGAGATTCCTTACATCCTGCTACAAGTGAACCAACCATTACTACGGACCCGCCTGCGGCCAGAGCCTTAACAATGTCGCCGCTGTACTTAATGCCTCCGTCGGCAATTACCGGAATACCGTACTTTGCGGCCTCTGTTGCAGCGTCAAAAATTGCTGTAACCTGTGGAACTCCAATGCCTGCAACAACTCTTGTCGTACAGATTGAACCGGGTCCAATGCCAACCTTTACTGCGTCTGCACCTGCCTCGATAAGGGCCTTTGTTGCCTCTGCTGTTGCAACATTACCGGCAATAAGCTGAACATCCGGGAAAGCCTTCTTTACCTTTGCAACAGACTTAATAATGTTGCTGTTATGACCGTGAGCAGAGTCAAGAACAAGTACATCTGCACCTGCATCAATAAGAGCCTTTGCCCTGTCAAGAACATCAGGAGTACCGCCAATAGCAGCGCCGCAGAGAAGTCTGCCCTTGTCGTCTCTTGCTGAATTTGGATACTGGATTGACTTTTCAATATCCTTTATTGTAATAAGACCCTTCAGGTTACCTTTATTATCAATAAGGGGGAGTTTTTCAACTTTATATTTGCCCAGAATAGCCTTTGCCTCCTGGAGAGTTGTACCAACGGGAGCAGTAACAAGATTTTCTTTTGTCATAAATTTGCTGATAGGCTGCTTATAATCTTCAGGTGAAAGAAAAGCCATATCCCTGTTGGTGATTATACCGATGAGTTTTTTTCCTTCACAAATAGGGACACCGGAAATTTTGTACTTACCCATAAGGTCGTCAGCTTCTGCAACAGTCTTGTCTGGTGAAAGGTAAAACGGATTAATAATAACTCCGTTTTCCGAACGCTTAACCCTGTCAACCATATCGGCCTGTGACTCAATATCCATATTTTTATGGATTATGCCTATACCGCCTTCACGGGCAATAGCTATTGCCATTTCTGCTTCTGTTACAGTGTCCATGGCAGCTGTCATAAGAGGTGTGTTCAGCTTAATTTTTTTCGTAAGGTGAGTGGAAATGTTTACATCCTTTGGCTCAACATCAGACTCTCCCGGAATAAGCAGTACATCATCAAAGGTAAGCGCCTCTTTAACAAATTTTTCTTGATTAATCATTGTCCGATTCCCCCTTAAATAAACTCCATCCGATTTTAATTTATTAACTTAGATTATAACACTTATACATATATTATTCAAGTTAAATTTTTGCCCTTTAATACTATATTTTTTGTTGAAAATCACATTGTTTTGTGATATATTATAATTGAAAGTTTGGGGGCGTTTTTATGGCTAAGGACAATAAAAAAATTAAAGTAACTCCGTCTGTGGAAAAAGATATGCTGACTATTGCCAATACAATAGTGAAGATTTATTCAGCAAAACAGACAGAGCTGGAATGTAAGGTAAAAAAGCTTAATAATAATTCGGAGGAAAGCAGAAATAATCTTAACATTATTCAGGAAAATCTCCGCCAAATGCTTAACACCCTCCACTATCAGATAAAAAATCTTTTTGACAATCCGGAATATACGGGAAGAAGATTTAAAACCAACTATACTGAGGAATTTATAAATAAAGAACCTAAATCAATTAGAAGATATACATATTTTGATATGGAAATGCTTTTTAGAGAGGATTATTATTTCTGTAAAAATAAAGGTGTTCGTAAGGCTGTAAAAAAAGTTGTAAAGGCAAACAGAAACTATTGGAAACTCTCCAACAACTACACAAAGAAAACTGAACTTAAAAAGACAGTTGATAATTATGTTTAAAATTATAGGCGGTGTCAAGAACACCGCCTAATTTTTTTACTTTTTATTTGGAATGAGTTTTTCCTTGCCCCCCATATAGGGTCTTAGGGACTTTGGAATACTTACTGTACCGTCCTCATTAAGATTGTTTTCAAGAAGTGCAATTAACATTCTTGGAGGTGCGGCAACTGTGTTGTTAAGGGTGTGTGCAAAATATTTGCCGTCCTTGCCCGAAACTCTGATTTTCAGCCTTCTTGCCTGTGCGTCCCCTAAGGTTGAGCAAGAACCTACCTCAAAATACTTCTTTTGGCGCGGGGACCATGCCTCAACATCTACAGACTTAACCTTTAGGTCTGCAAGATCGCCGGAACAGCACTCCAGTGTCCTTACAGGTATATCCATTGAACGGAATAAATCAACTGTATTCTGCCACATCTTGTCGTACCACTGCATACTTTCTTCCGGTTTACACACTACTATCATTTCCTGTTTTTCAAACTGGTGAATTCTGTAGACACCACGCTCCTCTATGCCGTGTGCTCCTTTTTCTTTACGGAAACAGGGGGAATAAGATGTCATTGTGTATGGGAGCTCCTCCTCTTTAAGCATTTGATTTTGGAACTTTCCAATCATAGAATGTTCAGAGGTACCTATTAAGTAAAGGTCCTCCCCCTCAATCTTATACATCATAGCGTCCATTTCTGCAAAGGACATAACCCCTGTCACCACATTACTTCTAATCATAAAAGGCGGTACACAATAGGTGAAACCTCTGTCAATCATAAAATCTCTTGCATATGAAATAACTGCACTGTGGAGTCTTGCAATATCCCCCATAAGATAGTAGAAACCGTTGCCTGCAACTCTTCTTGCGGAATCAAGGTCAATACCGTCAAAACTCTCCATAATATCTGTATGGTAGGGAATTTCAAACTGAGGAACAAATGGTTCGCCGTAACGCTGTACTTCCACATTTTCGCTGTCGTCCTTGCCAATAGGAACAGACGGGTCAATAATATTGGGAATAATCATCATTCTGTTTGTAACTTCCGCCTGTAATTCCTGCTCTCTTTTTTCAAGCTGTGCAAGTCTTTCGCCTTGTTCGGTAACAAGTTTTTTCATTTCCTCTGCTTCTTCTCTTTTTCCCTGTCCGTAGAGAGCTCCAATTTCCTTGCTGTACTTGTTACGGTTTGCTCTAAGGGAGTCGGCCTCCTGCTTAACTGCCCTTGACTCCTTATCAAGTTCTATTACTTCATCAACAAGAGGTAATTTACTGTCCTGAAACTTATTCTTAATATTCTGTTTAACTATATCCGGGTTTTCTCTCAAAAACTTAATATCAATCATCTTAATTTCTCCTTATTCCTTATCTTCTAATTTATTGGCAATATCAATTAAATCCTCTTGACTGTAAAACTCAATGGTCAAAATTCCGCCCTCACCCTTTTGAGATACGGAAATCTTCCTGCCTAAATTTTCATTAAGAGCAAGCTCAACCTCTTTTAAAAAGTTTGATTTGTTTTCCTTTTTTACAGGGGTGTCTTTGTTTTCAGACTTAATCTTTTTAACAAGTTTTTCTGTCTGGCGAACGGATAAATCCTTTTCAACAATTTCCCTTGCAGCTTTAATTATAAGTTCCTTATCCTCTAAAGAAAGAAGTGCCCGTCCGTGTCCGCCGGAGATTTTGCCCTCAGTAACCATTTCCGTAATTTCTTCAGGTAAATTCAAAAGCCTAAGGGAGTTTGCAACAGCGGAACGGCTCTTGCCCACGGAAGAAGAAATTTCTTCCTGGGTAAATCCATAGGTATCCATAAGGGTTCTGTAGCCCTTAGCCTCTTCAACAGGGGTTAGATTTTCCCTCTGCAAATTTTCAATAAGGGCAAGCTCCATTGTTTCCCTATCGTCCAGCTCTCTTATCACAACAGGAACTTCCGTAAGCCCTGCCATACGACAGGCTCTGTATCTTCTTTCCCCTGCAACAATTTGATACCCGCCATACATAAGGGGCCGTACAAGGAGGGGTTGGAGTACTCCGTGGAGGGCAATGCTTTCTGCAAGCTCCGAAAGGGATTTATCATCAAATTCTGTTCTGGGCTGGTCTTTGTTGGGCTCTATTTCGGAAATCTTCAGAGTAACCGTGCTGTTCTGGTCCTCGCTTTCGTTTTCCATAAAAATCGCTGAAAGACCCTTTCCCAGTCCGCCTTTTTTAACCATCAGTCCTGTCCTTTCTCAAAATCTCTGTTGCAAGGGATAGATAGGCCTCTGTTCCCTTACACTTCTTGTCAAAATAATAGCAGGGCATACCAAAGGAGGGCGCTTCGCTTAATCTTACACCCCTTGGTACAACCGTTGCAAATACTTTTTTAGGGAAAAATTTTTTAACCTCTGCAACAACCTGCTGTGTAAGATTTAGCCTGCCATCATACATTGTGAGGAGTACACCCTCAATATCAAGGTGTTGATTATACATTCTCTTAACTCTCCTCACTGTAGCCATAAGCTGGCTAAGACCCTCAAGGGCATAATATTCACACTGTATGGGAACAAGTATTGTGTCCGCCATTGTAAGTGCATTTGTTGTAATAATCCCCAGGGAGGGAGGACAGTCTATTATAATATAATCAAACTGACTTTTTACCCCCACTACTGAATTTTTAAGTAAATTCTCTCTATGGGGGGTATCTGCAATTTCTAACTCTGCACCTGCCAAATTAATATCGCTGGGCATAAGATAAAGACCCTGGAAACTTGTCTTTATCATACAATCCTCTGCTGTAATACCCTCTGTAAGCACATTGTAGGTACTGTATTTTATATTTCTTCTGTCAACACCCAGTCCGCTTGTTGAGTTTCCCTGTGGGTCTACATCAATAAGCAAAACCTTTTTGTTATACAAACCAAGAGATGCCGCTAAATTTACGGCAGTGGTTGTCTTGCCCACTCCGCCTTTCTGGTTTGCAACTGCTATCACCTTTGCCATTTTTTCTCCTGTTATAAATTCTCTGTTCTTTTTATTTTCCGTTACCATAGAATTATATCATAACAGGAAGTAAAATTAAAGTATTTTCCGATTAAAAGTGTTAATTCTCTGTTTTATACAATATTTCTTTTAATTTTTATATAGTTAAGGTGTTTCACGTGAAACATTATTAAACGCCAAAAGGCCACACATATTTGTGTGACCTTTGGCAAGGGGTTCAGATAAGGAAATGGGTATGAGTGGAACGGACAGAAACATATTTGCCTCTGTCCTAAGAGGAAAGCTAATTTATGCACCATTTTTAAGGACATTTTCTTCCTTTTCGCTGTTATTTTTTATTGCGCTGTCCTTTGGGATTTTTACTGTATATTCAATATACTTATCAGTTTCTTCTTTGTGACTGATTGCGTCAATCCCCGACAGACGCATAGTGTCCAAAGCCTTGTTAATGGTGTTTACAAAAATTCGTACATCTTTTATGACAACCTTTTTCTCACCTTGAAAGTTATCATTATGTACTACTGCTTTATGGAGAAGTGAATCAATGTAACGCTCCGATTCCTTCACATTAAGGTTTTCTCCTACAATGTGGGATATTGCTTCTTTTCGCAGGTTTTCGTCACTGAGCTTCAGGAGTGCCCTTGCATGGCGCTCAGTAAGGCCTGCCGAAATAATCCAGTCCTGTTCTTCAAGGGTAAGACGCAGCAGCCTTAGCTTGTTGGCAACAGTAGATTGCTTTTTTCCTATCTGGAGTGCAACCTGTTCCTGAGTAATATTGTATTTCCGTATAAGCCGGCTAATGCCTCTTGCCTCCTCAAACATTCCTAAATCTTTTCTTTGCAGGTTTTCGATAAGGGCAAAAATAGCAGAATCCTTATCGGAGCATTTCATTACAATACAGGGTATTCTTCTGAAACCTGCCATAACGCTTGCACGCAGTCGCCTTTCCCCGGCGATAAGCTCGTATTCATCATTACGAATTCTTCTTACCGTCAATGGCTGGAGTAGACCATTGTTGGCTATAGACTGGGAAAGACTTCGGATTTCCTCCTCGTCAAAGGTTCTCCTCGGCTGGGTTTTATTAGGTCTGATTTTTCTGGCAGGTATATCTACAACCCTGGGTTGCTCTTTAGATATAAGTCCCATTGTAATCATCTCCCGTCCCTGTGACTATATAATACACCCTGTCCACTTAGAACTTTGTCAAAAACTGGTTAATAAATTAATTTTCTTTTGTAACATTTTATATTATAACCCCATATATTGTCGAAAAGGTTTTATAACATAAAAAGTCTCCCAAAAGGAGACTTTAATTAAGTGGTTTACTTTTTATTTTTGCATATTGACGGGGAAACTGTTTTGGCGTCTTGTCATTTTTTTCTACTACAACTATTGTTCTTTCGTCACCGTTTGGAAGATTAAATTCCCTGCAAGTTAAAACTTTTCCTGAAAGGGTCTTAATTGCACCTCTTGCATTATTAAGTTCTTCCCTGCCGGTTTTGCCTTTCATAGCAACAAATTTTCCCCTCAACTTAACATAGGGCATACAGTATTCACACAGAACATTCATATTTGCAACTGCCCTTGAAGTGGCAATATCAAACCTTTCACGAAGATTTTTATCTCTTCCCCCCTCTTCAGCACGCCTGTTTATAAGCTGTGCCTGTAAATCAAGACGGGTGCAAACTGTATTAAGAAAATTAATTCTTTTATTAAGACTGTCAAGAAGTGTAAGATTTATATCGGGCCGCATAATTTTAAGTGGTATACCGGGAAAACCTGCCCCTGTTCCCACATCAATTACCCTTGCGCCCTTTTCCACATCAACATTTAAAAGAAAGGTTATGCTGTCGTAAAAGTGTTTTAATGCAACCTCCTGGGGTTCGGTAATTGCAGTAAGGTTAATTTTTTCGTTCCATAAGGTTAAAAGCTCAAAGTAGGTAATAAACTGCTGTTTCTGTACCTCATTAAGTTTTATATTTACTTTTTCAAGATATGATATAAGATAATCTATCATTTTCTTTTCTCCAAAAAAGTTCTGTTAATTGCTGTACCGTCATTCTTACATTCATAGACAACTGCATGGGTCGCTTTCTTTTTATCAACATAGTTGCCGTCATCGTCCAAATAAAAAATTTCGCTGTAATCTCCCCCGTTGGGTGTAGGACGGTTGTACCTTTCGTGGGTAATTTCTTTTGAATTTTCCCTTTTCATTAATTCATTTTCCATAACTGCACCTTATTTATTCTGACTAAGCCATATTAAAAGTACGCTGATATCCGCAGGAGATACACCGCTGATACGGGATGCCTGTCCAATGTTTTCCGGACAAACTTTGTTCAGCTTTTCCTGTGCTTCCAGCCTAAGTCCTGTAATTTTATTATAATCAACATTTTTAGGAAGTCTCTTTTTTTCAAGCTTTCTCATTTTCTCAACCTGCTCAAGCTGTTTTTGAATATATCCCTCATACTTAATTTCAATTTCTACCTGTTCAAATATATTGCTGTCAAGGTTAGGTCTTTCTGTGTCTATTTCCTTTAAACACTCATAATTAATCTGGGGACGCTTTAAAAGGTCAATCATTCTCACTCCTGTGGTGACTTCTGATGTTTCACGTGAAACAAGTATTTTATTCAGTTTTTCTGTAGGGGCAAAGACCGTAGACTTAATTCTTTTATATTCCTCTGACTTTAGCTCCTGTTTTTTAAGATACTTTTCCCATCTTTCATCAGAGATAAGTCCAATTTTTCTACCAAGAGGGGTAAGTCTTACATCTGCATTGTCCTGTCTTAAAATAAGCCTGTATTCACTACGGGAAGTCATCATCCTGTATGGGTCGTTACAGCCCTTTGTAACAAGGTCGTCAATAAGTGTTCCAATATATGACGACGCCCTGTCAAGTATAAAAGGTTCTTTTCCCTGTACTTTTAAGGCTGCATTAATTCCTGCAATAAGGCCCTGTGCCCCGGCCTCTTCATAACCACTGCTGCCGTTAAACTGTCCTGCACCGTAAAGGCCCTTAAAATTTCTAAATTCCAGGGTGCTGTCCATTTGCAGAGGGTCAACACAATCATACTCTATGGCGTAGGCAGGTCTCATAATTACCACATTTTCAAGACCTTTTATACTGTGGTAAAATTCTGTCTGTACCTCCTCCGGCAAAGAGGAACTCATACCCTGTAAATACATTTCCTCTGTATCAAGACCGCAGGGTTCTATAAAAAGCTGATGCCTTTCCTTATTCTCAAACCTTACAATTTTATCTTCAATGCTTGGGCAGTATCTTGGACCGACGCCTTCAATTTTACCGGCATATAAAGGACTTCTGTGGATATTGTCAAGAATTATTTTCTTGGTCTTTTCATTAGTCCAGGATATATGGCAGACCACCTTGTTATCCCCTAAATCATCTGTATCATAACTAAAGGGTATTGGCGGAACATCACCCTCCTGAACCTCTAAATCTGAAAAATCAATAGAGCTTTTAAGAACTCTGGCAGGAGTACCTGTTTTAAAGCGCCTTGTTTTAAGACCTAATTTTCTAAGGCTTTCCCCTAAAAATTTTGAGGGAAAAATTCCGTCGGGTCCGCTTTCATAGGAGGTTTCCCCCACAAAAATTTTACCCCCCAAGTATGTACCTGTTGCAACAATTACAGCCTTTGCCCTGAAAACTGCGTCCATTCTTGTGGTAAGAAACCAGTCCCCGTTCTCATCACACTTAATATCTGTAATTTCTGCCTGTCTTAAAATAAGATTTTCCTGTAGCTCCAACTTGTGTTTCATAGTGTCTGCGTATTTTCTTCTGTCAATCTGTGCCCTTAGAGAGTGTACAGCAGGACCTTTGCCCCTGTTAAGCATTCTCATTTGCAGAAAACATTCATCTGCAGTTCTGCCCATTTCGCCACCGAGGGCGTCAATTTCTCTAACAAGATGTCCCTTGGCTGTACCGCCTATAGAGGGATTACAAGGACAGTTGCCTACGGCATCATTATTGATTGTAAAAATAATGGTATTGCAACCCAGCCTTGCAGAGGCAAGACCTGCCTCTATACCGGCATGGCCTGCACCAATGACGGCTACATCAAAATTACCAGCATTATATCCCATCCTTTTATCCCCCTATTTGCCTACACAAAAGTTATGAAATACCTTATCTACAATTTCCTCTCCCGCACTTTCTCCCGTAAGCTCCAGCAGGAAATCTATAGTTTCCTGAAAAGATACAGTAATTGCGTCCATAGTCATACCCAATTCCATAGCGTTTTTTGCTTCATACAAACTGCTAAGAGCCTTGCTTACTGCATCTCTCTGTCTTTCGTTTGCAATAACGCCTGCACTTGGGTCAAAATCCTCTGTGCCTGTAATCTTTTCAATAATTTCTTTCAGTTCATCTATGTTGTGTTGATTTTTTGCCGATATATATACAACATTCTTAATGTTTTTTTCAATATAATCTGAATCAAGTCTATTTTTTAGGTCAGTTTTGTTAATTACTGCAACACTTGGTATGTTTTTTATTTCATCAATTAAAGCCATATCCTCTTTATTTAGTTTTTGACTACAGTCAAAAAGAGCGATTACAAGACCACAGGAGTGTATCCTTTCAAAGGTTTTTTTGACTCCTATTTTTTCTATTTCATTGTCAGTTTCCCTTATACCTGCTGTGTCAGAAAGATTAAGAAGTACATTTCCCACAAGTACTGTATCCTCCACTACATCTCTTGTTGTACCTGCAATGGAGGTAACAATGGATTTTTCTCTGCCTGCAAGTAAATTCATAAGGGTTGATTTACCCGCATTGGGACGACCCACAATAACCGTGTCAATACCTTCCTTTATAACCTGTCCCGCATTGTATGTGGACAGCAGTTTTTCCAGGGTTTCTATACTTGTATTAATTGCGTCAGATATAGAAGAATAAGAAATCTCCGGTATATCCTCTTCGGGATAATCAGCCCAGGCAGAGAGATGTGCCGCCTTATCAAGTAAAAGCTCCTTAATTTCCTGACTTTTTTTATAAAGAACCCCCTCTTTAACATATAAGGCAGCCCTTGCGGCACTTTTTGATTTGGCAGAAATAATATCCATAACGGATTCTGCCTCGGTTAAATCCATTTTACCGTTTAGGTATGCCCTTTTTGTAAATTCTCCGGGGCCGGCAGGCTCTGCACCGGCTGAAATAACAGCGGAAAGCACTTCTTTTGTAACATATAAACCGCCATGACAGGAAATTTCAACTACATTTTCACCGGTAAAACTCTTTGGCGCAGCGAACTTTAGAACAACTGCCTCATCAATAATCTCTTTATCCTTATATACATATCCAAAAAGAGCAGTATATCCGGGTATATCCTGTACTTTCTTTTTGCTGACGGATTTAAAAATCTTATCTGCTATTGTAAAGGAATCCTTACCACTGATACGAATAATGCCGATACCGCCCTGTCCCTGTGCCGTAGAAATTGCTGCAACTGTACTCATATAAACACAACCTTATAAAAAAATGGAGACGAAAATTCGCCTCCATTAATGACAATTATAATTTTCCGAAAAGGCTACCTTCGTTGATTGGCTCTCTTGCCGGTGCATCATTATTAACCGTGCTTTCACCACTATCATTGTAACCACCGCGTCTGCCTCTGTTATTTCTTCTGTTGTCATAGCTCCTTCTTGGAGAATCCGGGTCAGGACCAATTACAACATGACGGTTCATATTTTCGCCCTCACTCCAGGAAATTGCCCCTCTTACCTTTTGAACCGATGTATGAATAATTCTTCTTTCATATGGGTTCATTGGCTCAAGAGAAGTTTTCTGACCTGTCTTAGCCGCCTTAAAGGCAAGTTTTCTGCCAAGAATTTCAAGGGTTTTTTCTCTTTTTTCCCTGTAGTTTCCTGTGTTAATGGAAATCCTGTAATAGTTATTCTCTACATGATTGGCAACTAATCCTGTAAGATACTGCAGTGCGTTAAGTGTATCTCCTCGTCTGCCGATTACATAGCCGATGCCTTCGCCCTCAAGGTTAATTTCTGCGCCGTCCTTGTCCTCAGTAACTGTCATTTCAATTTCTGTAAGACCCAAAGCGTTAAGAATATCCTGTAAGTACTTAGCGGCAACCTCTGCAGGTGACTGATTAATAGTATATGTTACCTTTACATGTGCCTCTTTGCCGCCGAATATACCCAATTTTTTCTTTTCCGGCTGCTGAATTACCTCAAACTCTACATTTTCTGTAGTGGAATCAATGCCAAGTTCATCATAGGCATTTTGGAGAGCAATTTCAATAGTCTCCCCTGTTCCAATTACTTCTTTAATCATTTTCTTTCGTCACTTTCTTATTTATTACATATTTTTTTCGTTCAGTTCCATAAGAGCAACATGACGGGCTTCCTGATTGGCAATCATAGTGACAGGATTGTAGAACCTGTGCATTACTACTGTCTGGAGAAGTCCTAAAAGTGTGGAACAAATCCAGTAAAAACCAACGGCGGCAGGTACAGAATATGCGATATAAGCAGAGAAAAGGGGCATACCAATAAACATTACCATCATACAACCCTGCATCTGTGTACCGTTGAGCTTAGATGAAAGAATAGTTGTTGCTATAGATGAAACAAAACAAAGTACCGGAATAAGTGTGTAGAATGAACCAAAGAAACCGTAGTTAGCCGGTGTTTCAAGCATACTTATTCCGCTGCCCGGGATAAAATCAAATCCCTTTGAAAGCAGGTTAATACTGTCAATTTGTGAAGCTGTAAAACATTCCTTTACAAAGTCTGTTTGCATCATTGCACCAAAATTGTTTAGAACCTCAATCTGCTGATAGTAGGCATTGGTGTTTGTTCCAAGAGGCATACCGGGCATATGCTGGGCATATGTAACAGTTGAATTTACTAAAGCTGAATCAAGGTGCAAAGTATTTGTAAGAGGAGAAGAAATACTGTAAAAAATTCCAAGCATAACAAGCATGGGAACAATGCTTGTAAGACAGCCTGATGAGGGGCTTACGCCCTCGCTTTGAAACAGTTTTTGCATTTCCTCATTAGCTTTCTGTTTATTATTTTTATACTTTTCCCTTATTTCCATCTGTTTCTTTTGCAAACGCTGGTTATTAGCCATAGACTTTTGCTGTTTAATAGAAAAGGGGAAAAGAACAATCTTTGCAATAATAGCAAAGATAATAATTGCTATGCCGTAGTTTTGTACCAAATAAAAAATCGGCCAAAGGACATAACCAAATATACTTCCAAAGAAGTTGAATATTGCCATCATTATTTTTTTGTCTCCTCTTTTTTCTCCTTTTTTGGCGGAACCGGGTCATAGCCACCCTTTGAAAAAGGGTTGCAGCGGAGTATCCTCCATATTGTCATCATACTTCCCTTAAACGCCCCATATACGGAAATAGCTTCAACACCGTATGAGGAACAGCTGGGATAATATTTACATTTGGAGCTTGTTAACGGAGAAATATTTTTCTTGTAAAAGTTAATTACTGCAATAAGAAATTTTTTCATAACAATGCAGTCCTTATTATGAAATTTCAAGCACCTTTGCTTTTTTGAGATGCTCTTTCATTTCTTTTTCTACAACACTGCTTTTTACATAGGGGGTTTTACCCCTTGCCACAAAAACAATGTCATACCCCGGAATAATATTACTGTACAGACTGTAAAGTGACGACCTGATAACACGCCTTGCCCTATTTCTCTGTACAGCCTTACCAATCTTTTTACTGGTGGTTATTCCGTACCTTTTTTCATTACTTCTGTTTTTCAGAACATAGGTTACCAGGGTTTGTCCCACAAAGGTTTTTCCCTTGCGGTATAATCTGAGAAAATCCCTGTTCTCTTTTAAAGTAACACCTTTTCCCATATTATCACCCTTGTAATAGATAAAATAAAGAAAGACCACTTCCCAAAGTGGCCCTCATTTTAATAAGACAACTTCTTTCTACCTTTAGCTCTTCTTCTTGCTAAAACTTTACGGCCATTCTTAGTTGCCATTCTCTTTCTAAAGCCATGTTCTTTTTTTCTGTGAAGCTTTTTAGGCTGATATGTTCTCAGCATAGAAAACCCTCCTTTCGGAAATACATTACCTTGCAATATAGCATTATATATTATTTTGCAAATTCAGTCAAGAAAATTTGCCTTTTTTTTAGATTTATTTTTTTATTTCAAATATATATACAATATGTAGTATTTATTTTAATTTACACCACAAATTAATGTATAAATATTTTTTAAAACAGCTATGTATATTAAATAGATTAATATACTATATATATGCAAAAAATTTTCCTTGAAAAGTATCTGTTTTTTTGCTATAATAGTACAATGAATGTAATATGGGTTAGATTGCGCCCATTTGTATTTTATAAAAGTTTTATTCATTTCAATTAAGGAAGTGTATATATGGATTCATTTAATGAAGCCTGGAATATAATAAGCGACTACTGCAAAGGAAAAATTACAGATGTGGCATATAATACATGGATTAAGAGGATTGAACCTGTAAGTTTAGATTTTGATAAAAATGAAACTGTACTTCTTGTTCCGAACAATTTTCATAGACAAACCCTCCTCAAATGTTATATACCACTTCTAAACGACGCCTTTGATACTGTTTTTGGTACACACTTTAATATCAATTTTAAAATTCCCGACGAAGTGCAAAGCGCCAGCAGTATGAAAGAAAATGAAAAACAGCAAAGTGCAGAAACCGGCTATGAATTTACTTTCGACACTTTTATTGTGGGTTCTTCAAATAAATTTGCCCATGCGGCATCTTTGGCAGTAGCACAAAATCCTGCCGGGGCATACAACCCTCTTTTTCTTTACGGAAACAGCGGACTTGGAAAAACCCACCTTTTATATGCTATAAGCAACGAAATAAAGAATAATTTTCCCGACAAAAAAATTGTCTATGTTAAAGGTGACGATTTCACCAACGAGATGATTGAGGCAATTAAGAAAAATACCACTGTTGCATTCCGCAATAAATACAGAAGTGCTGATGTTCTCCTTGTAGACGACGTTCAGTTTATAGGAGGTAAGGAAAGTACCCAGGAGGAATTTTTCCATACATTTAATACTCTTCACGAGGCAAATAAACAGATTGTCCTTACTTCTGACCGACCTCCCAGAGAAATTAAAACTCTTGAGGACAGGCTCCGTTCACGATTTGAATCCGGACTTCTTGCCGATGTTCAGCCGCCGGACTTTGAAACAAGGATTGCAATAGTAAAGAGAAAGTCAGAAGTTCTCGGAATTGACCTTGGGGATGATGTCTGCGAATACATAGCAAAAAATCTTAAAACAAATATTCGTCAGCTTGAGGGAGTTGTAAAAAAACTAAAAGCAAAAATTCTTCTTTCAGGGGAAAAACCCTCTCTTTCCGTTGTTAAAGAGGGTATAAGCGATATTCTAAATAATGACACCCCTCCGGAAGTTACACTTGATAAAATATGTCAGGAAGTTGGAAGAAACTTTGGCTTTTCAGCTGAAGAAATCCGCCATTCAAAAAGCAGAAGGGCAGATATTAGCCAGGCAAGGCATATTGCCATATACATAGTGAGAAGTCTTACAAATCTTTCTATGGTTGAAATAGGAAAAGAGTTTGGAAACCGACATTATACAACTATTGTTTATACAGTTCAGCAGATTACTGAACAGATGAATACAAATAACGATATAAAAGAAACAGTAGAGGATATAATCAAAAACATAAGGGACAGATAAATTTTCCACATATTCACACACATTAACATCACATAGACTAACATCTTATAAAGAAATAAATTATTTCGCTTTTTTTAAACATAATTTATTTTTTTCAACATTTTATTTGTTTAATCACTTTTGTGAATATATCTGATAAAAAGATAGTTTTTATATATTTCCACATACCCTACTGCTACTACTATAAATTTACATATCATTTCACTTGTAAATGATGGAAAGGACAGAAAATGAAATTTACTTGTTCAAGGACAGATTTAAGTACAGCTGTTTCCAATGTTCAAAGAGCAGTTGCTGTAAAAGCGTCTATACCGGCTCTTGAAGGTATACTTATAAAAGCAAAAAATGAAAAAATTAATCTTTCGGGCTATGACCTTGAAATAGGTATTACAACAGATTTGGAAGCACAAATTCAAGATGAGGGAAGTATTGTAGTATCTGCAAGACTTTTCGGTGATATTGTAAGAAGACTTCCGGAGGAAATTGTTACTATAGAAACAGACGACAGAATGGTAACATATATAACAAGCGGAAATGCCTCTTATCAGATTGTAGGACTTTCATCTGCTGAATACCCTGAACTTCCGAAAATTGAAGAAACAGACAGGATAGTAATTAAGGGCGGACTTCTGAGGGATATGATTAGACAGACCATCTATGCTGTTTCCGATAACAATTCAAAACCTATCTATACAGGTTCTCTATTTGAAATAAGGGATAAAATTTTAACTGTAGTTGCTATTGACGGATACAGAATGGCTATCAGAAAAGAAAATATAGACAGCAATTCCGAAAATGAATTTGTAATTCCAAAGAAAACTCAGGGAGAAATTCTTAAACTTATTACTGACGAAGATGAAGATGTTGAAATAATTATCGGTCAGCGCCACACCCTTTTTAAGGTGGGTACATTTTATGTAATTTCAAGGCTTATTGAGGGTAATTTTATCGATTATAATTCAGCAATTCCCAAGGGTAAGGAAACTGAAGTAAATGTAAATACAAGAGAAATTTTACAGGCAGTTGAAAGAATGAGCCTACTTGCAAATGATAAGTTTCCCTCTCCCGTAAGGTGTAATTTCAGTAATGATGAAATTAGTCTTGTTTGCAAAACATCAATGGGTAAGGCAAATGACAGCATAAGTACAACAATTTCCGGCAGTGATGTTGAAATTGGTTTTAACAACAGGTATCTGCTTGAAGCATTAAGAAACTGCGAAACAGATGAAATCAGATTAATATTAAACGGGGGACTTTCTCCTATGATTATTAAACCGTTAAAAAGTGATGATTTTATCTTCCTTGTAGTTCCAATGAGAATTTCATAAGAAAATGAATAAAGAATTATTTTATATTGAAACAGAATTTATAAAGTTACAGGACTTACTTAAATTTTCAGGCCTTACAGAAACGGGAGGACAAGCTAAGATACTAATTCAAGACGGCTGTGTTCTTGTAAACGGACAGGTTTGCACAATGCGTGGGAAAAAAATTCGGCAGGGAGATAAAGTAACTCTTGACGACTTGACTTTAGAGGTTAGAGAATATTGAAAGTTAATTCTCTTGAATTTCAAAATTTCAGAAATCTTCAGCAAAATAAAATTTTTGCCCATGAACAAACAAATGTAATATTCGGACAAAACGCTCAGGGAAAAACAAATGTTCTTGAATGTATCTGGCTTTTCTGCGGGGGACACTCTTTCAGAGGTTCTCCGGAAAGGGAACTGATTAATTTTGATGAAAAATTTGCAAAGATTAAAATGGAATTTTTCAGTCAGGAAAGAGAACAGAATGCAGAAATCCGTTATTCCGGGAATAAAAAGGAAGTTTTTATTAACGGTGTAAAAAAGAAAAGCGGAGCAGAACTTATTGAAAAATTTTCCTGTGTTGTATTTTCACCGGAACACTTGTCCCTTGTAAAAGCAGGGCCGGGGGTAAGGCGAAAATTTCTTGACGGGGCTTTATGTCAACAAAAGTTAAAATATGCAGTGTACTTTTCAAAATACAATCAGATATTAAATCAGAGAAATGCATTGTTAAAAGATATTAACAAACACAGTGAACTTCTTTCTACCCTTGAAATATGGGATGAAAATCTCTGTAAATTCGGAGCATATATAATTCAGCAGAGAATTAAGTATGCAGAAAAACTGAAAGACAGCACAAGACATTTTCACTTTGGGATTTCTGATAATAAAGAAATTTTAGATATAGAATATGTTTCCACAGTAAGTGATTTTGATGTGGAAAACTTAGGAAATATAAGGGAAAGATTCAGGGCTGAATTACAGAAAAAGTATAAAGATGACCTTTATCTTGGATATACAACAGTAGGCCCTCACAGAGATGATATAAATATTTTAATAAACGGTATGAAGGCAAAGAGCTTTGGAAGTCAGGGACAACAGAGAAGTGCGGTACTTTCATTAAAATTATCAGAAGCCAGCATACTCAGTGAAATAAGGGAGGAAAGGCCTGTTTTACTCCTCGATGATGTTCTTTCGGAGTTGGATAATAAAAGGCAGAATTATCTCCTTAATAAAATAAATGATTATCAGGTTTTTATAACCTGCTGTGAAAAGCAAAATAAAAGGGAACTGGAAAAAGGGAAAATTTTTCTGGTGGACAAAGGCATAGTTACAGAGGAATAGTGGATAATTATGTATTTGCATTTAGGTGAAAATACTGTGGTGAAAACAGGAGATATTGTTGGAATATTTGATATGGATACTTCCACAATCTCTAAATGGACTAAGGAATATTTGGCGTCGGCTACAAGGAAAAACAGGGTAATTAATGTTTCCATGGAGCTTCCAAAAAGTTATATCGTCTGTAATGAAAATGGAGAAATCAAGGTTTATATAAGTCAGATAAGCAGTCAGACCCTTATGAAAAGAAGAAATAATCTCTGAAAGGAGTATAATTATGAAATTAGCAAAATGTCCTTACTGCGGAAGGAGATTGTCCTATCCAACTGCATTTGAATACAAATCAAAGGGAGAATATAGATGCAGCAGATGTAAAAAGGAAAGTAATGTTTACATCAATAAAAAAATGTGGCTTGCGTTTGCTCTTGCACTTATGGTTGCAGTTATCATAATGACCCTTGTTATTATGTTTATTGCTGAAAAAAATATTTTTTCGTTTTTACTCGTAATGGTACCATTCTTTATTTTTTATCTTTTTGTACCTTTCTTTATTACACTGCGTCCACTTAAAAAATATAGAGATGCGGTTACATTACAGCAAAAGCTTACAAAGCCGGAAATTCTTTCTCCGGTAACGGAAAGCGAACTTGAAGAAAACGGTCCTTTTATTAATAAGGATGTGTTTAATCAGATTAAATCAAAGAGAAAAATTATAACAGAGGAAGAGAGTGCCCGTACAAAGGCTTTTGCTGATGACGGAAGATACGGCAAGGTTGAAACCGATACAATTTCCCGAAATCTTCTGAAAGAAAAAACAGCGTCTTTCTCTTTAAAAAATAATAATCTCAGTAGTTCCAGTACGGATAAAGGAAAAGACAGAAATTCTTTTTTGATAGTATGAGTGATGATTAATGTTGAAAAAACCCATATGTCCATATTGTAAAGCGATTTACGATAGGAAAGAGATAAACAGCCAAAAAAATAATCAGATTATTAAATGTCACAACTGTAAAAAAAATTTCAGGGTACAGAAAAATAAAGGTTTTTTAATTCTTATGTGCTGCACTTTTATTTTTGCAATACTGTTTAATATATTTCTTTTATCTGTTATTAAAGTGAGGAATATATTATCTTTAATTTTTTGTACCGTACTCATTATAATAATTGGATTTACTATAAGACATTTATCTGTGAGATATAAAAAAGAGGAAAAAGGTACATAGATAACAAACGATACGCTCTAATGGAGGTAATTGCATTGGATAATAATGATATTACTAAAGTGGAAAGCCAATACGGCGCCGACGAAATACAGGTTCTTGAGGGGCTGGAGGCAGTTAGAAAAAGACCCGGTATGTATATTGGTTCAACAGGTGAACAGGGTTTGCATCACCTTGTATATGAAATTGTGGATAACGCAATAGATGAAGCCTTGGCAGGTTACTGCACAAAAATTGAGGTTTCAATACTTCCTGACAATATAATAAGGGTAAGGGACAATGGCCGTGGCATACCTGTGGGTATAAATACAAAGATGGGACTTCCTGCCGTTACCGTTGTATTTACCGTTCTTCATGCAGGGGGTAAATTTGGCGGCGGCGGATATAAGGTTTCAGGGGGTCTGCACGGTGTTGGTGCCTCAGTTGTTAATGCCCTGTCTGAATATCTTGAAGTGAAGGTATGTGATGGAGAAAATATTTATTTCCAGCGTTATGAGCGTGGAAAAATTATAAACGACCTTGAAATTATAGGAAAAGGTTCTGAAAAAGGTACGGAAGTTATTTTTAAGCCGGACCCTGTAATGTTTACAGATACCACTGTATATAAATATGAAATTCTTGAAAAAAGACTGCGTGAGCAGGCATTTCTTAATGCGGGGGTAAGAATTGAGCTTAAAGACCAGCGTGACCCTGAAAATATTATTGTAAATGAATATTGCTACGAGGGGGGCGTAAAATCCTTTGTAAACTTTATAAGAGAAAAAAAGAGTAAAACCAAGGAAATTAATCCACTTCACGATGAAATAATTTATTTTCAGAAAGAAAACAGGGACAAGACAATGTCTGTTGAAATTGCTATGCAGTATACTGACGCAATTTCTTCGGATATCCGCTCCTTTGCAAATAATATCCACACCATTGACGGTGGTACTCATGAAGAGGGTTTTCGCCGTTCACTTACAAAGGTACTTAATGAATATGGCAGACGCTTTAATAAACTGAAAGAAAAAGATGACGACCTTAAATACAGCGATTACGAAGAAGGTCTTTTTGCAATCATTTCCGTAAAACTTACAGAGGCGGAATTTGAGGGTCAGACTAAAGCAAAGCTTGGAAATACAGAAGTTCGTAAACTGGTTTACAAGCTGATAAAGGAAAAACTTTCAGAATATCTTGAAGAAAATCCCAACATAGGAAAAATTATATTTGATAAAGCCCTTATGTCCTATTCTGCAAGAATTGCGGCACAGAAAGCAAGGGAAAATGTTAGAAGAAAATCAGCCCTTGACGGTGCAAGACTTCCAGGTAAGCTGGCCGACTGCCAGAGTAAGGACAGTTCCGAAACAGAAATATATATTGTTGAGGGTGACTCTGCCGGCGGTTCTGCCAAAGAGGGCAGGGACAGAAGAATACAGGCTATTCTTCCTCTTTGGGGTAAAATGCTTAATGTTGAAAAGGTTCGTGAGGACAAGGTTTACGGCAATGATAAGCTGACCCCTGTTATTGTAGCGCTGGGTACAGGTATTAAGGATAATTTTGATATATCGAAACTGCGTTATGACAAGATAATTATTATGGCGGATGCCGATGTAGACGGCTCACATATAAGAACGCTTTTACTTACATTTTTCTTTAGATTTATGAGACCTCTTATAGAAGAGGGTCATGTATATATTGCACAGCCTCCTCTCTACAGGATTACAAAGGGAAAGAAACATCAGTATGCTTTTTCCGACCAGGAAAGGGACGCTATGCTTGCCCAAATTGAGGGAAAAACAGAAATTCAGCGCTATAAGGGTCTTGGTGAAATGGACCCTGAACAGCTTTGGGAAACTACAATGAATCCTGAAACCAGAACAATGCTTAAAGTTGAACTTTCTGACGCTGAACAGGCCGACGAAACTTTCTCTATGCTTATGGGTGAAAAGGTTGAACCCCGCAGGGACTTTATTGAAACCAACGCTCGTTTCGTAGAAAATCTTGATATTTAAGGAGGGATAAAAATGGCTGATAATAATGATAATAAAGATTATATAATGCCCCAGTCAAAAATTATAAATGTAGATATTGACAGGGAAATGAGAAAGTCTTTTTTGGACTACTCAATGTCAGTTATTGTATCCCGAGCACTTCCTGATGTAAGAGACGGATTAAAGCCGGTACACAGAAGAATACTCTATACAATGCATGAAAAAGGACTTGAGCCAAATAAACCATACCATAAATGTGCCGACACAGTAGGTGCAGTGCTGGGTTCATATCACCCCCACGGTGATGCCTCTGTTTATGACGCACTGGTAAGACTTGCACAGACATTTTCAATGAGATATATGCTGGTAGACGGCCACGGTAACTTTGGTTCAGTTGACGGCGACCCGCCTGCCGCTTACAGGTATACGGAAGCAAGAATGAGTAAAATTTCAACAGAAATGCTTACGGATATTGATAAGAATACTGTTGATTTTATGCCAAACTATGACGACCGTCTTGAAGAACCGACTGTTCTGCCCACAAAATTTCCTAATCTGCTTGTCAACGGTTCATCGGGTATTGCTGTTGGTATGGCTACAAACATTCCTCCCCATAATCTTGGTGAGGCTGTAGACGCAATGTGCCTCCTTATAGATAATCCGGATGCAGAAATTGCTGACCTTATGGAATGTATGCCCGGTCCGGACTTTCCCACAGGCGGTATGATTATGGGCAGAAGCGGAATAAGAGCCGCTTACGCCACAGGCAGGGGAAAAATTGTTCTTCGCGCTAAAACAGAAATTGAAGAAATGAAAAACGGCAGGTTCAAAATTATTGTAAAGGAACTGCCGTATCAGGTTAATAAGGCAAGGCTTATTGAAAGTATTGCCGATATGGTCAGGGAAAAGAGAATTGAAGGTATCTCTAACATAGAAGACCATTCCGACAGAAACGGTATGCACATTGAAATTGACATAAAGAGAGAGGCATCCCCACAGGTTGTGCTGAATACATTGTTTAAGAATACACAGTTACAGACAACCTTTGGTGTAATTAATCTTGCTATTGTAAACGGAGAACCAAAAATTCTCACCCTTAAAGAGATGCTCCAGCATTATATTGACTTCCAGGTTGATGTAATTGTAAGGAGGACTGCATTTGACCTTAAAAAAGCTGAAGAAAGATGTCATATATTAGAGGGTCTGAAAATTGCACAGGATAATATTGATGAAGTTATTAAAATTATCAGAGAATCCAAGGACCAGTCAAGTGCAAAGGCAAATTTATGTGAAAAATTCGGATTAGATGACATACAGGCTCAGGCCATTGTTCAAATGCGCCTTGGACAGTTGACAAATCTTGAAAGGGAAAAGATTGAAAATGAGCTTTCCGCACTTAACAAAAAGATTGCAGAGCTTAAAGAAATACTTATTAACAAGGATAAACAGCTCTCTATTGTTAAGGAAGAAACTATAGCAGTCCGCAACAAATATTCTGACCCCAGAAGAACAGAAATATGTGCTGTTTCCGGCGAGGTCGATATTGAGGACCTTATACCACAGGAGGACTGCGTACTTACCCTTACACAGTTTGGATATATTAAGAGAATACCTGCGGATACTTATAAGTTACAGAATCGTGGAGGACGGGGAGTTTCCGGTATGTCACGCCGTGAAGAAGATGTGGCAAAGGAAATGTTTGTTGTAAATTCTCACGATTTAATCCTTTTCTTTACCGATAAGGGTAAGGTATACAGAATGAAGTGCTATGAAGTACCGGAGGGTTCACGCCAAAGCAAGGGTATGATGATTGCAAACATTCTTCCCATTGAACAGGACGAAAGAGTAACCTCTATGATTAAGGTTGACAGTATGGAAGAGGATAAGTACCTTATTATGGTTACTAAAAAGGGTATTATTAAGAGAATTCACCTTTCAGCCTACAATACAAACCGTAAGGGAGGACTTATAGCTCTTGAACTCCTTGAGGGGGACGAGCTTTCCTGGGTTAAAATGACAAGCGGAGAGGACAGCGTCCTTGTAGCTACAAAAATGGGTAAGGCCATTCGCTTTAATGAAAATGATGTAAGACCTATGGGCAGACAGGCACGAGGCGTTAAGGTTATGAAGCTGGATGAAGGCGACATAATTGTGGGTATGTGTGTAGTTAAAGATGATGATATGATTCTTACTGTTTCCGAAAAAGGATTTGGCAGACTTTCATATGCTACAGACTACAGAATACAGTCCCGTGGCGGCAAGGGTCTTACAAACTACCACATTGATAGGTATGGACAAGTTGCAACTGTGCAGACAGTTGACTTGCAGGATGATATTATTCTTATTTCAGAGTCCGGTATTGTTATCAGAATTAATGCGGAATCAGTCAGAATCTGCAACCGTCCAAGTAAGGGTGTTACCCTTATGAAGCCGGGTGAAGATGACAAGGTTATTACTATTGCTACAGTGCCTCATGAAAATGAGGAGGAAAGCCACCACCCTGAAAAAGAAGAAAAGGAATAATATGAAAAAATTATTTTCCCTGATATGTATTATAATTACATTAGCTTTTCTCACCGGATGCGGTGAAAGTGAAGAAAAGAAAAATTCAAATTTATCCTCGAACACAAAAGCAATGGTTATAGAAAACAGCAACGAAACAGGCCTTGCCTACGATATGACCATTGAAGAATTTACAGAAAAATTCAATGATATGTATAAGGAAAAAACAGGCAAGGGAATTGTTGCTGATGAAAATGAAAAAATGGTTTCCCTTGATAGCAGCAACTGGACTGTGGCAGGAAAAAAATCTCAAACAGACGGAAAAACAACTTACACTTCCTATATTTATCCCTTTAAAAAGGGAGAATTTGTACTGGCAGTTGACGACAACACGGAAAAAATTATTTCCGTAACTACAGCCACAACAAGTAAGGTTTGGAAGTCCTCTGCCAAAGAGGTTGAAAAAATCGGCACAATAGCTTCTATGGTTTGTGCCGGTTATAACTTAGATAAATTTAATTATATGAAAAAGTTATATGAAACCTCAATCAGCGGAAACTGTTACTTTGATAATGTAATTTACAAGGTTATCGGCACTGACAGCAGGGAAGATGTAATTGTAAAAATGATTTCTCTTCCTGCCGAAAAAAAGGCCATAGCAGACACCCAATATACAGATTATGTAATGTATAAACAGGGAAAATGTGATTTTGGCCAGCATACAGAAAAATAAAAAGCCTCCCTATACGGGAGGTTTTTTGATTATTTAATTACATTGCAATAAAGGCAGTACCTTTTGCGGGAACAATGACTCTGCCCTTTACAACCTCTGTACCCATCATAGGTTTTCCGTTATACAGGGCGGCGGGAATGTCCATAATAACATCAACATCACCCATGTTAAACGCACAGTAAATACCGCTTTCCTTATCATGCCTTAGATAGGAAAGTACACTGCCTTTGCAGTAAACAGGCTGAAATTCACCGTCCCAAAGAGCTGAAATTGTCTGGCGGAGTTCTCCTAAATCCTTGTGCCACTTTACAAGGTCGGTTTCTTCTCTGCCCCAGGGGAAACCACATCTGTTAAATGGGTCCTTGTAGCCCTCCATACCGGCCTCGTCTCCATAATAAACGCAGGGAAAACCGGGAAGTGTATACTGAATACCGGAGGCTATTTTCATTATTTGCAGACCCTTTTCCCTTTGTTCCTTAGTCATTTTTGTTTCTGCCTGCCACTTTCTGTCCCTGTTATTTAGTGGTTCACCTGCAATAAGGGTTAAAATTCTTTCCGTATCGTGGGTTGAAAGCAAATTCATAAGTATTCGTATTACCGGCTTTGGATAATTTTCAAGGACGCTCATAATAATATCAAGAACATATTTTGCGTCAGTACCTCTGCAAAATTCAAGAATGGCGTTTCTGAAAACATAGTTCATAACAGTATCCAGTTGTTCACCAAGTAAAAATTTTCTCCTTGAGCCGTAGCTTTCCTTGTTTGAGGCGTCCTCCCAGACTTCACCGATAACAATACCCTCGGGATTTTCTTCCTTAACGGCTTTTCTCAAGTTTTCAAGAAATCCGTCGGGAAGTTCATCGGCAACATCAAGACGCCAGCCTGAATTGCCCGCTTTCATCCACTTTCTTACAATACCGTTTTCCCCGTTTATATATTCGTTAAAGTTCGGGTCTTCCTCATTAACTTCAGGAAGTGTATAGAAACCCCACCAGCTGTTGTAATTATCCGGCCACTGATTAAACTTGTACCAGCTAAAATATGGAGAGTTTTTATCCCTGTAAGCGCCGCCATTACCATAATTGCCGTTTCTGTTAAAATATTTTGAGTCACAACCTGTGTGTGAATATACCCCGTCGTTAATAACATGTATACCCAACTTTGCCGCCTGTGAGCATAACTCCTTAAAATCATCCTCTGTACCCAGCATCGGGTCAACCATGCTATAATCCCCTGTGTCATAACGGTGGTTACTGTACGCTTTACATATTGGATTAAGATAAATACAGGTAACACCCAAATCCTTTAAATAGGGAAGTTTTTGTATAATACCTTTGAGGTCGCCTTTAAAAAAGTCCGTATTAGTAATTTCTCCATGTTCATTTGGCCACCAATGTGGCAGACCATACCAATCGTCAACAATGGTTAAATCATTTCTGTTTATATTTTTTTCTTCACCGCTAAAATAGAATCTATCGGGGAAAATCTGATACATAACGCCGCCCACCGGCCACTTAGGTGTTTCAAAGCCCCTTTTGTAACAGGTAATTTGCCACGCCCGACCGGGTGTGTCGGAAATGCAGCTTTTTGTGTCCACATCAGTTGGATTAATATATCTGTCGCCGTACTGTGTTCTTAGCCTGAATCCGTGCCAGTAAAGACCCATAAGTTCCGGTGTAAAGTCACACTCCCATTTGTCATAATCATCATTGTGCATACCGCACCAGAACATTTTATGATATTCCCAGTTATAGTCATTATCGTGCTTTATGGCAAGTTCAGCATATGAACAATGCAAATCCCTTGGTACTCTGATTGTAAGATGAATTGTAGTACCCTGTTCAACTGCGCCGAAAGGTGTGCGATAATGTTCACTTCGTGAATCATAGGGGACAATCATTTTGAACCTCCAAAAACTATTTCCATTAGTCTTTTTATGTGCCAACAATTATACCTGTAAATTATACTATATAATAAAGTAGATTTCAACTGCGGAAACAGTCAAAAAAGGGAATTTTAAGTAACAAAAAAGAAAGAAAGATTACAATGTTAATACATTACTTTTTCTTTTGCAGAAAAAAGATTATAATGTTACCATAGAAATTACGCATTTATGATAAGAGAAAGGTTGTGCAGGAATGGACAGGCAGATTATTTTTGTAGGCGGTAAACGGTTCACAATCAAAACCAATGAGAGCGAAGCGTATATGAAAAAACTGGTGGAGAGAATTGACACTAAGCTAAAATCCATTATGTCTGTAAATCCAAAAATGGACAAGGATTCTGCGGCAATTCTTGCGTCCTTAGACTATTGTGATGAAGAAAACAAAATGAGAGAAAAACTGGAGGATATCAGAAACCAGATTAAGGACTACCTTGAAGAAACAGAAGTGCTCCACAAGGAAATTAAAAAACTAAAGGAAGAAAATATTCATCTTCAGGAAAGAATAGATAAAATCCTAAATGTTACAGCGGAAAAAAAGGAAGAAAAAAGAACCCAGGAAAAAAAGGTTATTGCAACAGGTAAAATTGAAAACTCCGTATCAAAGATTTTTGACGGCGCAGTACAGCAGAGCCTTTTTAATAACGAAGAAAAATAATTAATGACAAATAAAAAAATAGAAATACTTGCCCCTGCGGGTAACTTTGAGTCCGTATTATCCGCCGTAAAAAGCGGAGCAGACGCAATTTATCTTGGACTGAAGGATTTTTCTGCCAGAAAAGAGGCAGAAAATTTTAGTTTTCAGGAGCTAAAGGAAACAACTTCATATTGTCATATTCGTGGTGTTAAAGTTTATGTAACAATGAACACTCTTATTTTTGATGATGAATTGGAAAACGCCCTTACAGCTGTAAAAAATGCCTGTCTGTGCAATATTGACGCCCTTATTGTTCAGGATATTGGCTTTGCATATCTTGTGAAAAAGGCGTGTCCAAATCTTCCCCTCCACGGTTCAACACAAATGAGCGTACACACCCTTAGCGGTGCAAAGCTTCTTGAAGAAATGGGTTTTAAAAGGGTAGTTTTAAGCAGGGAAATGTCAAGAGAAGAGATTAAATATATTGCGGATAATTGCAGTATTGAGCTGGAGGTCTTTGTTCACGGCGCTCTGTGTATGTGCGTCAGCGGTCAGTGTTATTTTTCCGCAATGCTGGGAGGCAGAAGCGGTAACAGGGGACGCTGTGCACAGCCCTGCCGACTTCCTTTTAAAGTACCGGGAAATGACCATGCATTAAGTTTAAAGGATAATTCAATAATCGATTATCTTGACGATATGCAAAATATAGGTATAACCTCTGCAAAAATTGAGGGCAGAATGAAACGCCCGGAATATGTTGCCTGTGCAACAGGTGCATGCTATGAAAAGCGGGAAAAAGGATATATTTCCGAAGAAACAATGGAAAACCTTAAAAACATTTTCTCCCGCACAGGATTTACAGACGGTTACTATAAGGGTAATATGGGCAAAGAAATGTTTGGTTACAGGAAAAGGGAAGATGTAATTTCTGCCACGGAAAGCCTTTTTAAAAAAATTCGCAACACATATAAAGAGGAAAAGAAAAAAATTGCCCTTACGGGAAAAATTATAGTAAAAAAGGGTGAAGTGCCTGTTCTTAAAATTTCAGACGGTGTAAATACAGCAGAGGCAATGGGAGAAATCCCTGCCGAAAGCGCTGTTAACTTACCCCTTAGCAGGGAAAAAGTTATAAACCAGATTAACAAAACCGGGGGTACGCCATATTACTTTGAAAATTTAACTGCCCAAATAGAGGAGGGTATAAGTATACCCCTTTCCTCTCTTAACAAAATACGCAGAGACGCCCTTGATATAATCAGCAAAAAAAGGGATTTTAATTACAACTACAGTTTTAATATGCCAGGACTTGATTTTACCCCTGCCAACCAGCGAATTAAGGAAAGAAGATGTGAAGTAAAAAATATTTATGGACTTGCCTACAAGGACTATGACCTGGTGTTTATCCCTCTGTTTACAAGAGATGAAGATATTAAATTGTTAAATGAAAAGTACCACAACATAGGAGTTGCAGTTCCCAGAGGTATGTTTGGCAGAGAGGAAGAAATAATCAAAAGGATAAAGCAGGTAAAAGCACTTGGAATTAAGGATACCCTTTGCAGCAATCTTGGGGCTGTATATTTCTGTAAAAAACAGAATATGGTTGTCCATGGCGGCGAGGGACTTAACCTTGCAAATACCGCATCTCTGATTTGGGCGGAAAATTACGGATTGGAAGATGTTTTAGTTTCCATTGAAATTACAAATGGGCAAATAAATTCTCTGGGGGGCAATATTAAAAGGGGCGTTGTGAGCTACGGATATATCCCCCTTATGCTCACGCGAAACTGTCCTGTTAAAAGCGGAACAGGAAATTGTGCAACTTGCAAAAAAACAGGAAAATTGCAAGACCGCAAAAAATTTGAATTTCCCCTTTATTGTGACACAAACTGCACCGAGGTGTTAAATTCTGTAACACTTAATATTCTTCCTGAGATTAATAAAAAGTTTTTCACATACTTCACTATGGAAAAGTTTTATGTGGAAAACTATGTGGAAAAAGTGGAAAACTACAGGGATAACCATAGTAAAACTCTTGAAAAAGTGAAATATACCAGGGGAATATATTATCGTGGTGTAAAATAATGTTAAAAAGCATATATTTCACTTTTGTCAAAAAGGTGTGAAAAACTTTTATTTTCTAAAGCAGAATATAGAATTACAATATTGTTATTTATAAAAATTTTTTATTGCAGATAAGGAAATTTAAAATATTCCGAAACAGAAAAATTGTATATAAATGCAGGATAACAAGAAATTTTGCAGGAAGGAGAGCGTTTATGGAGGTTCTTAAAATAAAAAAGTTAAGGGACAATGCCGTCATACCAAAGCGTGCAACAGAGGGTTCGGCAGGTATGGACCTTTATGCTTGTATTGATAATGAAATTACAATAGAACCCGGTTCCCTGGCGTTTGTTCCCACAGGAATTGCCATAGAACTTCCCTCAAAAAATTATATGGCAAACATCTATGCAAGAAGCGGACTTGGGATAAAACACGGAATCTGTCTTTCAAACGGCGTAGGCGTTGTGGACAGCGACTATCGGGGAGAGGTGTGTGTAGGTCTTTGTAATGTTTCAGACGCGCCTTATACAATCAATGTGAATGAAAGGATTGCACAGATTGTTATTGTTCCGGTTTCTCTTATGCCTGTAGTGCAGGTTCAGGAGATAACAGATACCTCCCGTGGAGAAGGAGGATTTGGCTCTACAGGGAAAAAATAAATTTATTAACTAAAATACAAGAAAAAAACTTAATAATATATGGTTAATAATATGGTTGAAATAGAAATTTCTTTAGGCTATAATAAGTAAGCTAATAAATCTTTTATGGAAAATAACATATGACAAGGCAAATATAAACAGGAAAAATTCATATATTAATAACGTATGTACTACGAAAGGTTGATTAATAATGTTTACAAAAGACATTGGCATAGATTTAGGCACTGCAAACACTCTTGTATATATGAAGGGCAAGGGAATTGTCCTTAGAGAACCTTCGGTTGTTGCTGTTGACATTCGTCAGGACAGCGTCCTTGCTGTGGGGGCGCAGGCAAAGGAAATGATAGGAAGAACTCCCGGCTCGATAGCCGCCATAAGACCCCTAAAGGACGGTGTAATTGCTGATTTTGAAATTACTGCAATTATGCTGAAACACTTTATCAGAAAAGTTGTGCACAGCAACTTTTTTTCCCGTCCCAGAATTGTAATATGTATTCCCTCCGGTGTTACCCAGGTTGAACGCCGTGCAGTTGAGGACGCAGCCAGGCAGGCAGGGGGCAAGGATGTTGAGCTGATTGAAGAGCCGATGGCGGCGGCTATAGGGGCAGGACTTCCTGTAGCAGAACCTACGGGAAGTATGGTACTGGATATTGGAGGCGGTACTTCCGAGGTAGCCGTTATCTCCCTTGGAGACATTGTTGCCCACAATTCCGTAAGAGTTGCAGGGGATAAATTTGACGAGGCTATTATGCAGTATATAAAGAAAAAATACGGCCTTACAATCGGGGAAAGAACAGCAGAAGAAATCAAAATAGAAATAGGTTCTGCCTATCCCTACGAAAATGAGGGAAGTATGACCATTAAGGGCAGAAATGTTGCAGACGGACTTCCAAAGGATGTTACAATTACGGCGGAAGAAGTTCGCAACGCTCTGGCAGCGCCCCTTTCTGCAATTATTGACGGGGTGCTTGACACCCTGGAAAAAACTCCGCCGGAGCTTGCCGCAGATATTATTGACAGAGGTATTACCCTTACAGGAGGCGGGGCTCTTCTAAAGGGGTTGGATCTGCTTGTGAGCAAGCAGACAGGAATGCCTGTGCACATCGCAGACAGACCTTTAGACTGTGTGGCAGACGGAGCAGGCAAAAGACTTGAAACTGTAATGCCAAAGGAATATTACAGAGATAGAAGAAGATAATTATTTAACTCTAAGCAGAGGTTACAATGAAATATATTTTTACTTCAAAGAGCTTTAAAACCTTAATAGTAACACTGATTGTCCTTATAATGCTATCGGGCATTTCTGCAATTTTTGACACAAGTGTAATTTCCTCTGTAACAGGGTACATAACTGTAGGTATGCAAAGGGTATCGGCAGAGGTATTGGGCGGAAAAGAGAAAAAAACCTATGAGGAGCTTCAATCAGAAAATGAGGCTCTTAAAAAAGAAGTGGCTACCCTCCGTGCCCAGCTGGCGGATTATGAAAACATAAAGACGGAAAATGCCAGACTGTGGAAATATTACGGACTGAAAAATAACAACCAGGAATACAACTTTGTACCTGTTTCCGTAATTCGCAGGGACGCTTCCGACAAGTTTTATTCCTTTACCGTTGACAGGGGTACAAATGAGGATATAGCTCTTAACGACCCTGTTGTTACGGAAAACGGACTTGTTGGATACATAAGTTCTATAAGCAGAACATACGCAGTTGTTACCACTGTGCTTTCACCTGATTTTAGTTCAGGGGTAAAAGATGTAAAGAGCAAGGACACAGGGGTTGTAAAGGGTGACCCCCACTATAGCGACCAGGGTCTTGTAACAATGAAACAGATTGCAGAAAATAATAAAATGAAAAAGGGAGACCAAATCTCCACCACAGGTATTGGTGGAATGTATCCCGAAAATATTTCCGTAGGCAAAGTAAAAGAACTAAAGTATGATGATTTTGATACATCACTATATGCTGTAATTGAACCCTATGAGGATATAAAAAATGTTACCGATGTTGTGGTAATTACTTCCTTTAAGGGACAGGGTGAAATAAAGCCGGAAGGAACAACAGAGTCTGAAACCCAGGCGGAGGAATAGAATGGAAAGGAGAAATAGAATTCTGCGATATACCTCCTACGGTATAGAGGTACTTCTGTTTTATATTCTTCAGGGAGTGCCGAATCTTATACCGGAAATTTTCGGAGGGAGACCCCTCCTTCTCATACCCCTTGCAATATGTATTGCCTGTTTTGAGGAAGAAATACCGGCAATGGCATTTGGCGTGGCATGCGGAGTAATGATGGACATAGGCACAGGAACGCACATAGGCTTTTACACAATTACTATGACAATAATATGCTTTTTCCTGGGATATTTTTCAGACAATTATTTTAATACAAAACTGCTGTCGGTACTGGCGCTTGCAGTTATTATAATTCCTGTTTTGATAAGTATGGAATTTCTCTTTTTCTATATTTTAAAGGGATATGAGGGCGTGGGATATTATTATTTACACCATACCTTGGCCACAGCAGGCTATACATTTGTTACAACACCTGTTTTTTATGGAATCAACAGGTGTATCAGCAGGGGATTTACAGACAGTTATATTATTTAGGTTTTTAGGGAGGTGATTATATGCAAAAGGACAGCGGTCTTAACAGGCGTGGTATTATTTTGCTTATAATCGCCCTTGTTATTTTTGCAGGCTTTACTGCAAGGCTGTTTTGTTGGCAGGTTGTTGAGGGGGACAAGTACAGGGAAATTGCAAAAAACAATTCCTCTTATTCCCTTACCTCCCATATTACCAGGGGAGAAATCTTTACTCGTGACGGGAAACCCCTTGCTACCAACAGGACTATTTATAATGTGATTTTTAAAAAAACTTACATACAGGATAAGGACTTAAATTCCACTATCATAAAGGTTTTTAATATTTTGGGTACAAGAAATGAAGATTTTGTGGATATGCTTCCCATTAGGTACGAAAAGGGGAAGTACTCCTTTACAGATGACGATATGACCCAGGATTGCCTTAAATATCTTCAAAGCGAGGCTATGCTTGATACAAGCGTATACACCCTTCCGGAGGAGTATATTGAGGATTTAGTTAAAAGGTATGAATGTGAAAATATTGAAGATAAGGGCTTGCAGAGAGATGTAATTTCAGTGCGCTTTAATATGGAAAGGACTAATTTCAGTTCAATTAACGATTACATTTTTTCAGAAGATGTCAGCAACGATATGATGCAGATTATATCGGAAAATTCCCAAAAGCTAAAGGGCGTGGAGATTGATACAACAGTTGAAAGGGAATATAAAAATCCCACCCTCGCACCTCATATTGTGGGAATAGTGGGCAAAATCAATCAAGAGGAATATGAGGAAAATCCCGACTATGGTATGGACGACTTAATCGGAAAGTTTGGTATAGAGCAGGCATTTGAAAGTACTTTGAGGGGCAAGGCAGGCAAAGCATATGTAGAAAAAAACAGCAACGGTTCAATTATCCGTACAGTGGAATCGGAAAACGCCGAGCCGGGCAAGTCGGTGTGGCTCACCCTTGACAGCGGTTTGCAAAAGATTGCCAACAAGGCTTTGGAGGACAATGTAAACGACGCCCACAATACAGTGGCTCAGGACTGCGTGGCAGGAGCGGTTGTAATGCTTGATGTGAGAGATTTTTCTGTTCTTGCCGCAAGTACCTACCCAAGCTATGACCTTTCAAAATACAGCGGATATAAGTACTATTCAAAGCTCTCCAAGGACAAAACATCCCCCCTGTATTCAAGGGCGTTTGACGGTGCATTTGCACCGGGCTCGGTATTTAAACCCTGCGTTGCCCTTGCGGCGCTGGAAGAGGGAAAGGCAGACAAAGGCACATATATTACCTGTACACAGAACTACGATTACTACCCTACTGACATTGTAAGGTGTATGGGCTACCATGGCGCAATATCAATGGATACGGCTCTCCATGTTTCCTGTAACTACTACTTTGCAGAAATGGGCAGGAGACTGGGTATTGAAACAATCTACAGCTATGCTGAAAAATTTGGACTTGGAATGCTTACCGGAGTGGAAATCGGTGAAAGCAGAGGTATACTTGCAGGCCGTGACAGCACAAGTTGGACTGCCGGAAACACAGTACAGGCGTCTATAGGTCAAAGCGACAATGCTTTTACTCCCGCACAGCTTGCAACATATGTTGCCACAATCGCAAATAACGGAAAAAGACTTCGCACCCACCTTGTGGACAAGGTAACAACCTATGATAAGGAATATATTACCATGGAGAACACAAAGGATAATATAGAGGTTGAGTCAAATCTTGCAGTAAATGAAAGCAACCTTAAATATGTGCAGGAGGGTTTATAAGGTGTGTGCAACAGTCCGGACGGCACAGCCTACCAGGAGTTTGGCAACTACGGTGTAGAGGTTGCGGCAAAAACCGGTACAGCGGAAAACTCAGGTACTGACCACACAGTATTTATGTGCTATGCACCCTATGATAAACCTGAAGTGGCTATTGCGGTTGTAGTTGAACACGGTTCGCTAAAAAAATATTCCACAAATGTTGCAAAGGCGCTTATGGATAAATACTTTTTTGATAAAAACTATAAAACGGAAAATTATTTTACCTATTAATAAAAATTACCTCTTGCTTTTGCAGGAGGTTTTTTGTTGTATATTGTGTGATTTTTTGTAAAAATTTTGGATAATACTGTAATATAGAGGAGAATTTAATTCACTTTTATTCAATATGCCCAAATTTTTAACAATTTATTCTACATCATAATGTTTGTCTATTGAAAAAAATTGTGATAGAATGTAGGAGAGGTGTACTATGGGCGAAATTATTGTCATTGCCTCCGGAAAGGGTGGCACAGGAAAAACAACCGTAACTGTAAATTTAGCGATTGCCTTGTGTAAGAAAAATAAAAAGGTACTTATCATAGACTGCGACTGCGGTATGCGAGGATCTGACCTTATGCTGGGGCTGGACAAAAATCTTGTGTACGACACAAGCGATGTTATTGCCGGTAACTGTTTTACAGAGGACGCAATATACCCGTATCAAAATGTAAAAGGACTTTATCTTATGCCTGCACCAATTAATCCGGAAGATGAAATTGCACCGCAGGTTATGAAACAGTTTACGGACACCGTAAAAAACAGTTACGACTATATACTCATAGACTCTCCCGCCGGTATTGGCAGCAGCTTTACTACAGCAGTAGTACCTGCCAATCGGGCATTTATTGTTACAAATACGGAACCTATCAGTATAAGGGGCGCAATAAATGTCAGGCATGCACTTCTTAAAAACGGAAAAAAAGATATAAGACTTATAATTAACAGGTTTAACGAAAAGAAATTTCGGGAATTAAACATTTATAAGGACCTTGATGAAATTATTGACCTTTGTCAGACGCAGTTAATTGGTATTGTGCCTGATGACTATCAGCTTGTATGTTTCTCCCAAAGCGGAAAACCAAGCCTTAATACATCGCCTTCATCAGAAGCATTCAGCAAAATAGCAGACAGAATACTGGGAAAGAATGTACAGCTCGCTTTTCCAAAAAAGATGAAATAAGGAAAAGGAAACAGGAGGAATAAAAATGAATATTGCACTTATTGCCCACGACGAGAAAAAAGAACTGATGGTACAGTTCTGCATTGCCTATTGCGGTATATTAAGCAGAAATACAATTTGCGCAACCGGTACAACAGGCAAAATTGTTGAGGAAGCTACAGGGCTTGAAATACAGAAATTCCTGGGAGGCAGTCAGGGCGGCGACCAACAGATTGCGGCAAGGATAGCCTGCAACGAAGTTGATATGCTTCTGTTTTTCCGAGATGCACTTAGTCCGAAGCCTCAGGAACCAAATGATATGAACCTTTTGCGTCTTTGCGATATGCACAACATTCCTGTTGCAACAAATATTGCAACAGCGGAGGTCCTCATTCACGGTCTTGAAAGAGGAGACCTTGACTGGAGAAACATTATAAAGTAATATAGTAAAGACAAGCTACAATAGTGGTATAAATGGGCGGCTTTTGCTGCCCTTTACTTACCTATTGAAAGGAATAGAGAAATGGCAGAAATTATTAGAAAAATTAAGGGAACAGAGGATATTATGCCTAAGGAAAGCTATAAGTGGCAGTTCCTTGAGGGATTAATGCGAAGTCAAGCGGAGAGCTACGGCTTTAAAGAGGTAAGAACCCCTGTATTTGAACAGACTTCCCTTTTTGCAAGAGGTGTAGGTGAAACCACTGATGTTGTGCAGAAAGAAATGTATACCTTTTCCACAAAGGGAGATGACAGCATTACTCTTCGTCCCGAGGGCACGGCAGGCGCAGCCAGGGCATTTCTTGAACACAGCCTGCACAACGACGGACTTCCCTCTAAACAATATTATCTTACAACCTGCTACAGATACGAAAAACCCCAGGCAGGCCGCCAAAGGGAGTTTCACCAGTTTGGCATAGAGGTTTTCGGTACGGGCAATCCCTGTGCGGACGCAGAGGTTATCTGTCTTATTAACGGACTGTTCAATGTGCTGGGTCTTGAAAAAATCCGGCTTGAAATTAATTCAATCGGCTGTCCCAAGTGCAGGAGCGAGTATCACCGGGTTTTAAAAGAATACTTTTCAAAGTATAAGGACAAGCTATGCGACACCTGTCTTGGCAGACTTGAAAGAAATCCTATGCGAATTATAGACTGCAAAAGTCCTGTTTGCAGTGAAATAGGCAAAGACGCACCAAAAATGCTGGATTATCTTTGTCCCGAATGTAAAAATCATTTTGAAAAGGTCAAATCCTACCTTGACATAGCAGGTATTAAATATGAAATTAACCCCTCTATTGTAAGGGGGCTTGACTACTATACGAAAACTGTTTTTGAATTTGTTTCCGACAACATTGGAGCCCAGGGTACAGTATGCGGAGGGGGTCGTTACGACGGACTTATTGAAGAACTTGGAGGACAGAGTACGCCGTCTCTCGGATGTGCAATGGGCATTGAAAGACTGCTAATTCTTATGGAGGAGAGCGGTGTGGAAATTCCACAGCCGGAAAATGCGGATTTATACATAGCTTCTATGGGGGACGACGCCCAACTCAGAGCTTTCGCCATTTGTGAAGAGGCAAGGAAATCCGGTTTTTCCACCCAGTGTGATATTGTTGGCAGGGGACTGCGCCCCCAGATGAAGTATGCTGATAAAATCGGGGCAAAGTTTTCAATGGTTCTTGGTGACAGCGAACTTGAACAGGGAAAAGCAGAAATAAAGAATATGGAAACCGGCGAAAAGAAAGAAGTTCTCCTTGACGACTTTACGGCAGGATTTTCAGAAATTATGATTGATTATCAGACAAAGCAGATTGCTGATTTGTAAAATACACAAATTAACAGAAAATACAGGAGAATATTATGGCAGAATATATGGGTAATCTTCGCAGAAGTAACTACTGCGGAGAGTTAAGAGCAAGTGATGTAGGAAAGGAGGTTGTGTTATGCGGCTGGGTAGCTAAGCAGAGGGACTTAGGTCAGCTTATCTTTATTGACCTGCGTGACAGAACAGGCATTGTTCAGCTTGCATTTGATGACAAAACAGACAGGGAAATCTTTGATAAAGCATTTTCTGCAAGGGCGGAATATGTACTTTGTGCAAAGGGAATTGTTCAGGAGCGCTCCTCAAAGAATATGGAAATTCCTACGGGGGAAGTGGAAGTGGCTGTAAATGACCTTAGGGTTCTTTCAAAGGCGCAGACCCCTCCCTTTGAAATTGTTGACGACAGTAAAACTTCTGAAGAATTAAGGCTCAAGTACAGATACCTTGACCTTAGGAGGAAACCTTTACAGGACAACCTTATTATACGCTCTAAAATTGCAAAGGCTGCAAGGGATTATTTTGACGAAAACGGGTTTATAGAAATTGAAACCCCAATGCTTATTAAGTCAACCCCGGAGGGTGCCCGTGACTATCTGGTTCCCTCAAGAATACACAACGGCAGTTTTTATGCACTTCCCCAGTCACCCCAGATTTATAAACAGCTCCTTATGCTGTCAGGCTTTGACAGGTACATTCAACTGGCAAGGTGTTTCCGTGACGAGGATTTAAGGGCAGACAGACAGCCGGAATTTACCCAGATTGATATGGAGCTTTCTTTCACATCAATGGAAGAGATTATGGAAATCAACGAGGGGTTGTTTAAGAGAATTTTTAAGGAGGTGCTTGGCAGGGAGCTGGAGACTCCGTTTGAAAAGCTTACCTACAGCGAGGCAATGAACCGCTTTGGTTCAGATAAGCCGGATATGCGCTTTGGTATGGAAATTACAGACCTTTCAAAGACAGTAAAGGATTGTGGATTTGGTGTATTCTCCCAGGCGGTGCAAAAGGGCGGCAGTGTCAGGGCTATTGTTGCAAAGAACAGTGCAAAAATTCTTACAAGAAAAGAAATTGATAAACTGACAGAATATGTAAGAGGCATTGGAGCCAAAGGACTTGCCTTTATTCGCTGGGTAGATGAGGAACCCTCCTGCGGATTTAAAAAGTTTCTTACAGATGAAGAGTTTAATGCAGTTATTAAAGAAACAGGGGCTGAGCAGGGAGATGTTGTTCTCTTTGTGGCAGACAAGGACTCAGTTGTTCTTCCCACCCTTGGAGCACTTCGTCTTACGGTGGCAAAGAAACTTAATATTATTCCTGATGGCTTTAAGTTTGTATGGATTGTGGATTTCCCATTTTTTGAAAAGGATGAGGAAAGCGGTCAATGGATTGCCATGCACCACCCCTTTACAATGCCCAGGGAGGATTGTCTTAAATATCTTGACAGCGATAAGGGAAAGGTTGTGGCAAAGGCATACGACCTGACTCTTAACGGAACAGAGCTTTCGTCCGGTTCCATAAGAATTACGGACTACGAATTACAGCAGAAGATGTTTAGGGCCCTTAATCTTACGGAGGAAGAGATTGAGGCGAAATTTGGATTTCTTGTAGAGGCATACAAGTACGGCGCACCGCCTCACGGTGGTATGGGAATAGGACTTGACAGAATAGCAATGCTTTTAAGCGGGGCTGAAAGCCTTAGAGATGTGACAGCTTTTCCAAAGGTACAAAATGCCTCCGAGCTTATGAGTGAGAGTCCTTCTCCGGTTGATAAAGAAAGCCTTGATGTATTGGGTATAAAGTTGTGTTCGGAATAATACACAAAGAAACATTAATATAATAGTGCAAAACTACTAGTCGTACATAAAAATTTAACATTTTTTGTGAGATTTTATATAGATTTTTATTTTAGGATATTATATAATATTATTACTGATAAATTTAATACTAGGATGTGAAATTTATGAAAAAGACATTATCTTTGGTTCTTGCAGTTTTAATGGCTCTTTCCATTATTACGGTAGCGGGAACATCAGTGTCTGCAGCGGAGGCTGCAACGGTTAACGGTGTTGATTGTGCAGTAGGCAATACAGTCCAGTTTGTTTATTCACTTCAGACGCCGGGAACTCTTGAAGACTTTCAGGGACATTTTGAATACTCAGAGGGTCTTAAGTACACAGGCACAGAAATGACGGAATCAAAGGGTGTTATGGTCAACGAAAAGATTGACGGCATAATCTACTACAGCGGTACATCTTTTGACACTCCATATGACTACACAGCCAGCAAGGTTCTTTATGTAGCAACATTTGAAGTCGTTGCTCCGGGTGCCCAGACAGTAAAAAATACAATGGAGATTGTTACCGGTTCAGACGGCACACTTTACTACGATGATGGACAGAACAACGGCTGCACAGAAAAAGCAGATGTAGTTGTTGTGGCAGTTCCTGTATCAAGCGTTGTCCTTAACAAAACAACTGCTACAGTTTACACCGGCACAAAGACAACTCTTGAAGCAACAGTTGGTCCTGAACTTGCTTCTGACAAGACAGTTACATGGACATCTTCCAACGAGGCTGTTGCAACTGTAGAAAACGGTGTTGTTACAGCGGTTAAGGCCGGCACAGCAACAATCACCGCCAAGGCAGGAGATGTTGAGGCAACCTGCGTATTTACAGTTAGACAGCGGGTAACAAGCGTAAAGCTGAACAGAACTTCATTATTACTTTATAACGGCAAGTCAGCTACACTTAGAGCAACAGTTTATCCAAATGACGCTACAAGCAAGGCTATAACATGGTCAACAACTAACAAGAAGGTTGCTACAGTTACATCCGGTGGCGTTGTTAAAGGCGTTAAGCCCGGCACAGCTTATGTAAGAGCTACAGCCAAGGACGGTTCTAAGAAGTACGGCCAGTGTAAGGTAACAGTTAAGGCTCAGAAGGCTACAAAGGTTAAGCTGTCTAAGAAGAGCATTACACTCAAGAAGAAGGGAAAGAAGAGCGCAAAGATTACAGCTACACTTTCTCCAACAAATGTTTACAACAAAACCATTAAGGTTACAGTAGACAAGAAGAAGATTGTAAAAATCTCAGCAAAGACCATTAAATCTAAGAAGTCTGTAAAGATTACAGCTAAGAAGCAAGGTAAGGCTAAGGTTAAATTTACAGCGAAAGACGGCTCAAAGAAGTCAGCTACATGTACGGTAAAGGTTAAAAAGTAGTCGTTACCTGACACAAACACAAACAAAATCCTCCGGGGGATTTATACCCGGGGGTTATGTTATGAGAAAAGAACATAAAAGAAAGGATTATAGCCCATGAAAAAATTATTATCAGTTTTACTGGCCGCTCTTATGCTCCTTTCCGTTATGGTAACAGGTATTAGCAGCGTATCTGCCGCTGATACTGCTACAGTTAACGGTAAGACAGTAGAAGTCGGTTCACAGGTTGAGTTTGAAATTGGCATTCAGGTTCCTGAGTCAGTGGAAAACTTCCAGGGTATAGTTACATACGATTTGGACGGCCTCCAGTATGTATCTTACAAAAAAGGCTTTGCAAATGGTCTGTGGGCAGTCAACAGTGTAACGGACCCAGGTGTCCTGTACTACTCTGCAACAGACGGCTCAGAAGGTTATGATGTAACCTCCTATAAGATAATAGCATCATTTACCTTTACAGTTACAAAGGCAGGTGACTGGAATATTGGACACCAGTTTGAAGTGCTTACAGGTCTTGACCCATATAAGCCTGCAGGTACTCCATATGTAACTGACAGTCAGGTTGTAAAGGCATTTGTACAGGAGACAAATCTTGTATGTGAAGAGGTTGACCCTCCCAAAAATGCTACAGTTAACGGCGTTGAATACGAAGTAGGCTCTACTGTTACATTTACAGTAAATGCTTCCTTTGACAAGCTGATTGCTACATTACAGGGTCGTATATTCTACTCATCAGAAGGTCTTGAACCAACTTCTGATAAGGTAACATTTGGTGACAAGATTAATGCAAGTAAGATTTCTAACACAAAGGATGTAAAATCTTTGCCGGGTCAGCAGATTGTTTCCTACAATGCTCTTGCAGCAGAGGAAGAACCCTATGACCTTACTGAACTTAGCAAGATTGTGTCTGTAGACTTTAAGATTACAAAGGCAGGCGCATGGACAATTAGTAATAAGTTTGTTCGTATAGATGCCTCCGATGACACAATTTATGTTAAGGACAGCATTCAGCAGAGAGATTTCACTTCTGAAGAGAAAGTTGAGGGAGGTCAGGTTAATCCGTCATCCTCATCATCTTCATCATCTTCATCATCCTCATCATCAAATCCGCTTCCAACAAAGACAACATTTAACGGCGAAGAGGTTAAAGTAGGAGATAAGATTACAGTTGAATATTACCTCCAGGCAGATAAGAAGATTCGTGCCTTTGAGGGACATTATAACTATGGCAACAGAACAACAGGCGATAAGTCCGGTATCAACATTATTTCAGCTACCTGTGTAGAAGGTGAAGGTACTATGGGCAAGGCTAACCTTAAATTTACTGACTTTAACGGCCCATATGACTACACAACTAAGAAATTAATGGCTTCTGTAACATTCCAGGTAACACAGGCAGGGGAATACTTTGCAACAGCTGAAATGTATGAGCTTATTGCTGTAGACAATACTGACTATGCAATCCGCGGACAGAAAGTGAATGATTTTGTTTGGGAAATGAAGCAGTTTAACGGAGAAGGTACATCATCTTCATCCTCATCTTCATCATCCTCTTCATCCTCATCATCTTCTTCATCTTCTTCATCACAGACTGATGCTGATGAATACAGTGTTATAAGCAATCTTACAAATGTTAAGAGTTCTAACACTGCCACAAAAGTTAAGAAGGGCGCAGCTTACCAGACAGTTCTTACACCTGAATCCGGTTATGAAATTGTAACAGTAATGGCATCTAACGGAGATGAAACTGTAACTCCAACCAAGAATTCCGACGGCTCTTACTCAATTAGTGTAATTGCTAAGGGTGACATACTTATTACCGCCATTGCTACTGCTAAGGTCGATCCTTCATCTTCATCAGAACCGGATCCGGATAAGATGTATAATATCCAGACTGTTCTCACAAATGCCACAATTAACAACGCTGCTAAGACAATTAAGTCCGGCGAAACATTTACAGCAGTTGTTTCTCCTGCTGAGGGTTATACAATTCCGGAAAGCAACATTACAGTTATGGTAGGAACAACAACTGTTACGCCTGTTAAGACAGGAGATTCTTATACAATTTCCGTTCAGGCAACAGGAGATATTACAATAGTGGCTCAGGGTGTTAAGAAGTCAGATGACCCATCTTCTTCAGAATCTTCACCAACTGGTGTTGGACCTACAAGTGAACCTATACCTTCAACAGACAAGGGCGATGTTATTGAAATTTCCAAGATGTCCCTTAACCACGCAACATTAACCCTCAGAGAGGGCGAGACAATTAACCTTGTTGCTACACTTTATCCGGGTTATACAACTGAAAAGGCTATTACATGGTCTGTAACTAACTCAAGAGTTGGTGTATGTTCACAGTCTAAGAACACAACAATAGGTTTGTATGACAAGGACGGATTCAACTACTGCACAGAAACAGCTACATTTAAGGCTCTTGACGATGGTCAGACAGTTGTTAAGGCTGTTTCAAACACAGGTCTTGTTGTTAAGTGTGTAATCAATGTTAAGCCGGTTGCACAGACACTGTCTGTAAACAAAACAAGCGTAACACTTAACACAGGTAGGACTTTTGCAGCAAAGGCAACAGTTGGTCCTGCAAGTCTTGCAAGTAAGTATAGGACAGTTGCTTGGTCAACATCCAATAAGAGGGTTGCAACAGTTAATTCTGCCGGTGTAATCAAAGGTATTGCCAAGGGTACAGCTGTAGTTACTGCAACTTCAAAGGATAACCCAACTCTTAAAAAGACAATTAAGGTAACAGTTAAACAGCTTGTTACACAGATTAAATTTAGCAAGAAATCTATTAAACTTGCTAAGAAGGGTAAAAAGGCTAAGGTAAAAGTTACAGCACTGCCTTCAAATGCAAATAATAAGAAGATGACAATTAAGTCAACCAAGAAAAAGGTTGCAACAGTTAACAAGTCTAAGATTTCTTCAGGTGCAACTGTAAAGATTACAGCTAAGAAGAGGGGCTCTGCTTTCATTCAGGCAAAGGCTCTGGACGGTTCAAAGAGAAGCGCAAAGATTAAAGTAACTGTTAAGAAATAATTTCACATCTTTTTACAAGCGACTCCCACTAATGGGGGTCGCTTTGTTTTGCAAAAAAATCCCTCCCCCGAAAAACTCAGGGACGGGTTTTTATATAATGGTTCAAAAAAATACCCGCCTGCACATTGTGCCGGCGGGTGATTTTCTTTAAAAATTAAGTTTAATGTCATACTTGTCTTGTAAAAGTTTTGCGTCTTTTGGATTAAAAATTTCATTATTTGGGGGTGCTTTGAAAAGCATAGCCCATGTGGGGGGAGATGAAACGCCGGTTACAGAAGAAGTAGTTGCCTTTGGACTGTAACGGTATATATTGCCGTAACGGGAAAGTATACCGCCGGTCTACACATTATAGATATTTAATTTTAACTTTGTTAGTTGTAATTTTAAAAAAATTACTTTATATAACTCGAATTATTTGTATTGAATTACAATTACATTTTGTTAATTTACAATTTTATAAAATTTTACTCGTAATAAGAGTTATATTAATTTCTTGCTTATTGTTATCCTTATATAGGAGATGGAACATATGATAAAAAGACTAAAAGAACTTAGGAAAGAAAAACACATCAGCCAGCAGGAGCTTGCAGACGCAATTATTGTTACACAGCAATCAGTGAACAGATATGAAAATCATGATGTTGAACCCGGAATAGAAACTTTGATTAAAATGGCAAAGTTTTTTAACACATCTGTTGATTACCTTATTGGAAATACAGATGTTAATTTTAAGAGCGGAAGATATGACATTGATATATTGTCGGAAAATGAAAGCTGTATTATAGAAAAATACAGAAAAATAGATGATAAGTACAAAAAAATAGTTTCAAACCTAATAGACGAGTTTATATCTTTGCAATAAATATATTTGTTACAGGGTAGGTGTATAAGATGAAGAAATTTAAAATTCCGCAAATTCCCCAGTCCACAAGTAAAAGCATACGATTTCCCAACGATATAATTGAAGAAGTGGAAGAGGCTATTGTTGATACTGACTGCACCTTTTCCGCATTTGTGGTAGAAGCGGTGAGGGTTGCCCTTGACAATTTAAAAGAGGAAGAAGATAACTAAGAAATAATACGCACCCCAAAACACTTAAAATTTGGGGTGCGTATTGTCTGTTTTTTTGAATTAGTTTTTCTTGTATATATTACTTATTTACAATAAACCCAAAAGGTTGTATAATGTAATGTGTGTTAATAGAAAGAAGAGTTTTATAGGGGTGTCAATATGGCATTAATAAATTGTCCGGAGTGTGGAAAAGAATTTTCAGATAAGGCAGTATCATGCCCAAACTGTGCCTATCCGCTGACAAATACAGACAGAATAAGACTGGGCATAATTGATGGTGCAGCAGCTCTTAAGCAGGCGGAGGAAAGCTGCCGGGAGGGTAATTACTCAAATGCCTATGAAACTTATTATGCTCTTGCCCAAAAAGGGGACATAATTGCAAGGTACAGGATAGGTGTAATGCTCCTTAGAGGAGAGGGCGTTGAAAAAAACGAGGAGATGGGAATAGATTTTCTTGTTGCCGCCGCAAATTCAGGAAACAGCGAAGCAATGCTTCAGCTTGCCGCATATTATGAAAAAAAGAACAAGGAAACTTCATTTGAGTGGTATAATAGATGCTTGGAGAATATTGAAAAATTTGAAAAGAACACACAAGGTGAGATTTATAAAGAATTAGGTATTCTGTGTGATGACGCCCATATTGAAACAAAGATTGATTACCTTGGAAAGGCTATGGACCTTGGAGCAGATGTAAAAAGAGAATATGCCGAGGTAATGCTAAGGAAAGGTCAGAGCCTTTTGGAACAGGAAAATTTTGAAGAAAGCAGGGAATACCTTTTCAAAGCAAAGGAATTGGGAAAAATAGAGGCAGACGAGCCCCTTGGAAGATGTTACTTTGAGTTAGGTAAAAAACTTGAAAATAAAGAAGAAAAAATAGAAATGCTGAGAAAGGCCTCTCTCTACAATAATGAGGAGGCTAAAAAGCAATTAAGCGATATTTACTATGAAATGGCCGTTGAAAACCGGAGTATTGATACTTTAGAACTTGCATCTTACTTAGGAAATGAAAATGCTATGGAAAAGCTGGCTACAATTTTTAATAACAAGGGTGCGGATATTTACAGTCCTGACGGGGAAATGATAGATATTGCAGAGGCAGTAAATTTCTTTTCCAAAAGCAAAAATCTTGGAAATGAGGAAGCCAGAAAAAATCTTGCCGCAATTTACAACCAGCTTGGCGTGGATTTTTATAACGGTGAAAACGGCAGAGAAATAGACTTTATACAGTCTGAACAATGCTTTAAAAACGCCATAGAAATGGGGAGTGTTTCGGCAAAGGCAAACTTGGGAACGCTTTACAATCAGTATGGACTAAAATACCGTGACGGCAAAAATGCTAAGGTTAATATGGAACAAGCGGAAAAATTTTTCTTAAAGGCTATGAACCTTGGAAATAAAAATGCCAAAAAAAATCTTATGATGGGTTACATCAATTCCTATTTCAGATACAAGCATGGTGTGGGAGGATATATTTGCGACCCCTTAAAGGCCAACGAATTTCTCAATATGGCAAGAGATTTGGACAGCGAAATGCTTAAAGAAATAGGAAAAGACTACTACAAGCGTGCAAAGGAACTTACCTTACAGGGCATTAATTACGACAACTATAAGAAGATTAACAGCTATTTAAAGAGAGCGTCAAAACTGGGGGCAGGAGATTTAACAGATGACCTCATTGCCTTTTACAAGCTGATTTCACTATACTATAAAAAGGGCAAGAACGGATTTACAAAGAGTAAAAACAAGTCCAACATATATATGAGAAAGGCGGCAGAGCTTGGGGACAGAGAGGCTTTGAAAAAGTACAAGCCCACAAAGCACAGTAAAAAGGGAAAAGAGGCCTTTGAAAGGTTTACCGGTATTAACACTACTGCCATAAAAAAATCCACTAAGGGAAAATAAACAAAGACCCACAATTCAAATTGTGGGTCTTTTACTATTTCTGTTTCCTATGTTTCTTTTGTTTTGGGTCGGGAGTTTTTTCTGATTGGTCCTCATTATAGATTTCCAGCTCAAACCAAAACACACTTCCTACCCCTAACTCACTCCTTACTCCGTAGTGGGCATTATGGGCGTCAAGAATATTTTTGACAATGGAAAGTCCAAGACCTGTGCCGATGACAGAGCTTTTATGTTCTTTATCCACCTTATAATATCTATCCCAGATATTTTCCAGATGTTCTTTGTCAATGCCGTCCCCGTGGTCCTCAACCTCAATAAACACCTTATTTTCCTTTATTATCTGGCGAACCTCAATGAGTTTATTTTTGCGTGAATAGTTAATTGCATTATTAACAAGGTTATAAAAAACCTGTCCAATCTTGCTTATATCTGCTTTGACAAATATATCTCTGTCATACTTAAATGTCAGGTTATAGCCTTCCTGCTCCTTTAGTTTATTGTAACGCTGGAAACTGTCCCTGACAAGCTCTGTAATGGAAAATACTTCTCTGTTAATGGTGAATGCGCCTGCTTGCAGCTTTGAAATATCAAGAAGGTCTGTTACTAAGGTATTGAGCCTGTTTGCCTCGTCAATAATAATTTGAATATTTTCCGGAGTGTTTTCCCCGGGAAGATCCCTCATAACCTCTCCGTATCCTGTTATCATTGTAAGGGGCGTCCGCAAATCGTGGCTGATATTGGCGATAAGCTCGTGCTGGAGGTTTTCCACCTTTTTCAGTTCATTTGTAGCATAGGTAAGAGTTTTGTTAAGCTCTGTAACCTCCAGGTAACCTGTGCTGTCAAATTTTGCGTCATAGTTTTTCTGTGCAAGGAGTTTTGCATTTTCCGTTGTGACCTTAATAGGTTTACTGATTTTTCTTGAGGCAAGTATTGCCACAAATATGCCAATGGCAAGTAGTATCAGGGATACCACTATAAGCTGATAACGGATTGTACTGATAATACTTCCGACAGGGGCAATTCTGCTTGTTATAATTACCATATATTCCCGATTGTTTTCACCGGTAAAAACTCTTGTATACACAAGGGTGTCGGTTTTCAGCTTGTCCATAGGAGGCAGGTCGCCCTGAAGATTGTCAATTACATTTAATTTTTCGTCATCTTTATCTATATAGGTAATGCCTGTGCCTCCGTTGTCCTTTGCGTCATCGTAGTAAATATTTGTGTTAATGCCCTCAACGGTTTTGCTGTTGTCAAAAATCAGCACGCTTTTATGGGTGTTTTCTGAGTCCTCATCTTTATTTTCTGATTTAGAGGATTTCTCATTGGAATCGTAATTGTTTTCATTGACAGACAATATCCTTTTCATAAAGTTGCTGTCTGTGGAATAAAGGGGACTGATTATTGATGACGAGGTGTCAAAGACATAAACTCCAACATCATTTTGGTCGCTTAGATTATCTATAAGACTGGTTATGTGATTGTCGGAAATATTGCCCTCAATAGAATGGGCGCAGTCCTCTACCTGATTTACCCTTACCCTCTTATAGAAATTTGAAAAAAATATGGTTTGGAAAAGCCATAGCAGTATAAGCATAATAAAAGAAAATGCTAAAAACCAGGCAAGAAGTTTAAAGTGGACAGGAAGATTATTTATTTTGTTTTTAAAATGTTTCAAACCTATATCCAACTCCTCTAAGTGTTACAATACATTTGCTGTAGTTTCCAAGGCTCTTTCTAAGAAGTTTAATGTGGGTATCCAGGGTTCTGTCATCTCCGAAGAAATCATAACCCCAAACCTCGCTTATGAGTTTTTCTCTTGTAAGGGCGATACCCTTATTCTTTACCATATAGAAAAACAATTCATACTCCTTTGGAGTCATTTCTATCCTTGTGCCGTCTACAGTTACAATTCGTGCAGTAAAGTTTACTTCAAGTCCCTCAAATTTAAAAATATCCTGAACCACTGCAGACCCTGCGCCGGAGCGCTTTAGGACAGCGTTAATTCTCATCATAAGCTCTTTGGGAGAAAAGGGTTTCACTACATAGTCGTCAATGCCAAGCTCAAAGCCGTGGATTTTGTCATACTCTTCCCCTCTTGCAGAAAGCATAATTATTGGGGTCTGGGAGGTTTTGCGTATTTCTCTGCAGGCAGAAAAACCGTCAAGCTCCGGCATCATAACATCCATAATAATAATGTCAAAGCTCTCTTTTCGGCATATTTCAATGGCAGACATACCGTCCTGTGCCTCGGTAACGGTATGACCCTCAAAAACGGCATACTTTTTAATAATTTCCCTGATTCTAAACTCATCGTCAACAATAAGGATTTTACTCATAATTATACCTCCCACTATAGGATAGATTTTTTATGTGATGATTTTATGTTCAAATTCTTAATGTTTGTGAAAATACATAGAATAGTACCTACAAATATTAAAAATATTTTACCATAAAATAAAAACCTTTTACAAGGATATATTGAAAAGTTGAGAAAATAAAGTTATAATAGACTATATGTGGGTGATTATATGGAAATAAGAAAGATAAAGGCAAGTGAAATAACCCAAAGGGTTAAAGAGCTTTTTATTGAATGCAACTACTTTATCGGTGAGGATATTTACAGGGCTCTTTCTGACGCTAAAGAAAAGGAAGAAAGCGAAACTGCCAGAAATATTCTTGCCCAGATTATAGAAAATGATGATATTGCAAGGGAGGAAAAAATCCCCCTTTGCCAAGATACGGGTATGGCGATACTCTTTGTAAAATACGGGGACAAGGTTGTTGTTGAGGACGGCTCTTTTAATGAGGCTGTTACAGAGGGTGTAAGACAGGCTTATGAACAGGGTTTTCTCAGAAAAAGTGTTGTATCTGACCCTGTGTTTGACAGAATTAATACAAGGGACAACACGCCAAGCGTCATTCATACGGAGATTGTACCCGGAGATAGAATTGAAATTCTTGCGGGAGGCAAGGGCTTTGGCAGTGAGAATATGTCAAAGATTGCAATGCTGACCCCCAGCAAGGGCATAGAGGGAGTTAAAAAGTTTATTCTTGATACTGTAAGGGAGGCAGGCCCTAACCCCTGTCCGCCTATGGTTGTGGGCGTTGGTATTGGGGGAACTTTTGAAAAATGCGCCCAGCTTGCAAAGAAAGCAACTTTCCGCAGTATTGATACCCGAAATGCAGACAAGAGGTATGCAGACCTTGAGGAGGAGCTCCTTCAATCCATTAACAAAATGGGATTTGGTCCTGCCGGTCTTGGGGGAAGCACAACTGCCATTGGCGTAAATATTGAAACATATCCAACTCATATTGCAGGTATGCCGGTAGCTGTGAATATATGTTGTCACGCTGCCCGACACGCCTCTGCCGTTATATAAAAAGGGGCATTTTATGAAGAGAAAAATAAGGATTGCTGTTATTACAGTTGCCATAATAGTAGTGGCTGTGGTTATGATGTTTATAACACCGGGAACCCTTAAGATGGGTACTAATGTTTATTCCAACACATATCAGGATAGTCCGGAGGCCAGCCTTAGAAAATACTACAATGAGATAAAACTGGAAGAATCCCTGTGCAGCGCAGAAACTGATGATACCTGTCTTTTCCTGTACTTTAACGGCACATCTGTTAATGTATGCAAAATGATTAAGGAAAACTCAAAGTACTGTTATTTTGGGGAGAAAATTAAATTTAAACCGGGTTCGGACTATATGACCTTTGACAAAAATGCAACTGTCATTAACGATGATGTGTATTACTGGGATATTATCTACCAGAACCGAAAGTATCAAATAAAGGAAGAGGGATTTACAACTTGCGACTTCACTGTTAATGTGGGTGAGGAAACAAGGAATTTGACCTTTGCCTATAAAATAGAAAAAAATCCAGATAAGGAGAAATGAAATGAAAAAGATTACCGCAATTTTACTTGCAACATTAACAATTTTTATGTGCTGTTTTGTAACAGGCTGTGGCTGTACCAGGGTTGAGCCTAAACTAAACACAAATTCCCTTGACAGAATTAAGATTTTTAAAAGCAATATTAAGGAAGAAAAGGGTATGGAAATTGTAACTCTTAAAGGCGGAGTGCCTAATGCCATGGGTAATATCAGCCAGCTCTATGCAGAGGTTAAGAGTAAGAGCGAAAAACCAAAGGAAGATGTTTCAAAGGCTAAAAAGGTACTTTTCTTTGAACTTCTTAACTACACGGAAGAGGGAAAACCAAAGAAGAGCAACTATGTCTATGTATATTACATTGGCAGCAAGGTTTACTGTTATTATAAGGACAAGCAGACCTTTGGCGACGGTGACTACTACCTTAACGGCTATACAAATGTAAAACAGAAAAATTTTGAGGAAATGCTTAAACAAGTCGGTGATGTGGAATGAAGAAAATCACATTACCCCTTACGGAACGGGATATTGAGGATTTAAAAGCCGGTGACAGCGTACTTCTTACCGGCACAATCCTAACCGGCAGGGACGCCGCTCACAAAAGGCTGTATGACCTTATACAGCAGGGTGAAAAGCTCCCTGTAGATATAAAGGGTGAAACCATATATTATGTAGGCCCTGCCCCTGCAAAGCCGGGATTTGCCGTAGGCCCTGCAGGCCCTACCTCAAGCTACAGAATGGATAAGTACACCCCAACTCTTCTTGACCTTGGGATTAAGGGAATGATAGGCAAGGGCGCCCGTAACAGGCAGGTTGTTGACGCAATTATCAGAAATAAATGTGTTTATTTTGCCTGCGTCGGCGGAGCTGCCGCTCTTATTGCAAAATCTATTAAGTCGGAAGAAATACTTTGTTATGAGGATTTGGGAACAGAGGCGGTAAGAAGATACACGGTAGAGGATTTCCCCTGTATTGTTGCCATTGACAGCAAGGGCAACAATGCATATACTGACGGACAGAAAAAGTATTGTAGAGAGTGATATATGTTATTTCCAAGTAATGTATTTTTATTTGTTCCCTTTTTGCCTGTAGTACTTCTCCTGTACTATACGGTATTCAGGAAATTTCGTACAGGACAAAATGTACTGCTCCTTATAGCAAGCCTTATATTTTATGCCTGGGGAGAACCAAAGTATGTTTTAATTATGATACTTTCTATTATAATGAACTATGTCTTTGGTCTTTTAGTTGACAGGTTTAGAGAGAGCAAGGGAAAATCAAGGTTTATTATAACCCTTACGGTCATATTTAATTTGGGTATTCTGTATATTTTCAAATACCTTGTTTTTACAATAAAAAACATCAATTCCATATCAGGACTTAATTTAAGCGTACCAAACATTGTACTGCCAATCGGAATTAGCTTTTTTACATTCCAGGCAATGAGCTATGTTATTGATGTTTACAGGGAGAAGGGTGAGGCTCAGAAAAATCCGCTGAATGTGGGTCTTTATATTAGCTTTTTCCCTCAGCTTATTGCAGGTCCTATTGTAAGGTATGAAACAGTTGCCTACCAAATTCGCCACAGAAAAGAAACCTTTGACGGCTTTTCAACCGGGGTTGTAAGGTTTATTATAGGCCTTGGAAAAAAGGTTCTTATTTCAAATACAATGGGGATAGTGGCGGATTATTCCTTTGATATGCCCAACAGCGAACTAACGGTAGTTATGGCCTGGACAGGAGCTATTGCCTATACTTTTCAGATTTTCTTTGATTTCAGCGGTTACAGCGATATGGCTATTGGCCTTGGCAAGATGTTTGGCTTTGAGTTTCTTGAAAACTTTGATTATCCTTATATAAGCAAATCCATTACGGAATTTTGGAGGAGATGGCACATATCCCTTGGCACTTGGTTCAGAGATTATGTGTATTTCCCAATGGGCGGTTCAAGGGTTAAGAGCAAGGCAAGACTTGTGTTTAACCTCTTCGTTGTGTGGTCACTGACAGGTATATGGCACGGCGCAAACTGGACATTTCTCTGCTGGGGGCTGCTTTACTTTGTACTCCTTACTTTTGAAAAGCTGACAGGTATTGCAAAATCTGACCAGAACAAGTTAAGATTTATAAGGCATTTCTACACGCTTTTCTTTGTAGTTATGGGCTGGGTGCTTTTCAGGGCAGACAGCATTGGGGAGGCAGGAAACTACTTTGCCACAATGTTCGGCGGGGGTCAGCTTATTAATGATGAAACTCTTAGCTACCTGCTTAATAATATTGTATACTTTATACTTGCCGGATTTATTAGTACTCCGATATTTAAGAAAATCAGTACTAAGATGAACGGCGATAATCCGGCGGTCATAACATTTGCATCAGTTGGACTTATGGTAATTTTCATACTTTCCGTAAGCTATATTGTAAAGGGCGGCTATAATCCCTTTATATACTTTAATTTTTAATAAAAAACTCCCTTTTGTAATATGCACCCCAAAAGTTAGACACTTTTGGGGTGCATATTATGTTTGGACGGTATTTTTTTTGAAACAGGATAACCCAAGCTCTGCCTCTTGCAGGTAAGGCAGAGCGTTGCTCGGATTTAAAAATTGGAAGGTAACAATATATTTAAGACAAAAATATAAAAACGCATAAATAATAACCTATCGTTCCACCAATAAACATTGATAAAATCACACTGGAAATTAAAATTGAAATATTTTGAATCTTAAATGACCTATTAATATCTTTATTTTTTATTATTATGTATGAAAATCCAACCAACGAAACAATAAGACACATTATTGCTAAAATTACAATACCTAATGTTAAAAAAATATTTCCGCCGGTATATTCTATTAATTGATTCATGTACACCCACCCTTATAACATTCTATAATTTTTCTTGCTGACTTTCTTGCCATTATAATAATCATATATAATTTTATAGCCGTAAATATGTCCCATATGTTTTTAAATCCGATAGGTTGTTTTTTATTTATGCCTATTGTGAGAGCCTTTGTCTATGGGATTACTTAAAGTAATTAACGCCGGACTCAAATATTTTCATATCCTTTTCAAACGGCACATTGGCATATAGGTTTTCGCCTTTGCGTTCGCTGTGACCCATCTTACCGAGAATACGGCCGTCGGGAGAGGTAATACCCTCAATAGCACATACAGAGCCGTTAAGATTAAACCTTATATCCTGACTGGGTTTGCCGTTCAAATCAACATACTGTGTGGCAACCTGTCCGTTTTCAATAAGTTTCTTTACAGTTTCATCTGTGGCTACAAATCTGCCTTCGCCGTGGGATACAGGAACGGCAAAAACATCTCCTGCATTTACGCCGGAGAACCATGGCGACTTTGTGCTGGTAATCCTTGTATATGCCATATGGCTGATATGTCTGCCGATTGTATTGAATGTAAGAGTTGGAGCGTCCTCCTCAATATCCACAATCTCACCCTTTGGCACAAGACCCAGCTTAATAAGTGCCTGGAAACCGTTACATATACCCAGTGCAAGGCCGTCCCTGTTTTTAAGAAGGTCGTTGACAGCCTCTGAAATTACAGGATTTCTAAAGGTTGTGGCAATAAATTTGCCTGAGCCGTCGGGTTCGTCACCGCCGCTGAATCCGCCGGGGAACATAAGAATTTGGCTGGATTTAATGGCCTTTTCCATAGCAAGGATTGTTTCCTCAATGTCGGAGGGCTTTAGGTTTTTCACAATAAGTGTTTCCACCTCTGCACCTGCCTTTTCAAATGCCCTCATTGTGTCGATTTCGCAGTTTGTACCGGGGAAACAGGGAATAAACACCTTAGGCTTTGCAACCTTAATTTTGGGAGAGGAAAGATTTCTTTCTGTGTAGAGGGGGGCGTCAATCTTTATTTCAGGAACCTCTGCCTTTGTGGGGAATACCTTTTCAAGGGGTTCAGTCCATTCTTCAATAAGTTCATTAAGAGTAAGATTTTCGCCGTTGACGGTAATAAGTCCCGTTTCATTGGTTGAACCAAGTTCATAGTGGAGAATATTTTTGTCAAGGCTTGCCCCCTCTTTCAGCTCAAGTATAAGAGAACCTGCAAGGGGAGCAAAAAGCTCCTCTGCCGTATATGTATAGTCGGGTGTAAACTCAAAGCCAAGCATATTGCCAAAGCATGCCTTTGCTACAGAGGCGGCGCAACCGCCTTCTTTAACAACAGAGGCGGACAGCACATGGTCCTTTTCAAAGAGGGCATATACCGCTTTATACATTTCAATCAGCTTATCCCAGTCAGGCATAAGAGTTTCCTTGTTTTCCGGAACGGGAACATAAATAACCTGTGAGCCTGCTTTCTTAAATTCCGTAGATACGGTTTTACTTGCCTTTGTCATAGCAACGGCAAAGGAAACAAGTGTTGGAGGAACATCAAGGTCCTCAAAAGAGCCGGACATTGAATCCTTACCGCCGATTGACGGCAGGCCTAACTTCATTTGTGCCTCCATAGCACCCAAGAGTGCGGCGGCAGGTTTGCCCCAGCGTGTGGGAACATGGTGAAGTCTTTCAAAATATTCCTGGAAAGTAAGTCTTGCTTTAAGTGGGTTTGCACCGATTGCAAGGAGTTTTGATGTACTTTCTACAACCGCATAGGCAGAGCCGTGGAAAGGACTCCACCTTGATGTGCCGGGTATATAGCCGTAGGACATAGCTGAGGCGTCGTCTGTTTCGCCTTTAAGAACAGGAATTTTGGCTGCCATAGCCTCCTGAGGGGTAAGCTGTGTTTTACCGCCAAAGGGCATAATAACTGTGGACGCACCGATAGAGGCGTCAAATCTTTCTGCAAGTCCAATCTGTGAGCAAACCTCAAGTCTGCCAAGGTTGGCCTTAAAGGCCTCCTTAATGGTTTTGCCCTCAAGGGATTTTGGCACATTTGTTCTGTAGCAGTCCTCCTTTTTCGGAGCAGTAATCTTAGCCTGTGCAACCTGTGTTACACCGTTTGTATTAAGAAATTCTCTGCTTATGTCCACGATTGTATCACCGCGCCAGTTCATAACAAGTCTTGGACTTTCTGTGACAACTGCAACTGCCGTTGCCTCAAGATTTTCTTTTAGTGCCTCTTTAATAAATTTATCAACATCATTCTTATCAAGAACAACAGCCATTCTTTCCTGGGATTCGGAAATAGCAAGCTCCGTTCCGTCAAGTCCCTCATACTTTTTGGTAACATTATCAAGGGAGATTGTAAGTCCGTCTGCAAGCTCTCCGATAGCTACGCATACACCGCCTGCACCAAAGTCGTTACATCTCTTAATCATCTTGGAAACAACAGGATTTCTGAAAAGCCGCTGAAGTTTCCTCTCTGTGGGAGGATTACCCTTTTGAACCTCTGCCCCGCAGGTTTCAATGGAAGATTCTGTATGAGCCTTTGAAGAACCGGTAGCACCGCCGCAGCCGTCACGACCTGTACGACCGCCCAGCAGGACAATAACATCATCGGGAGCAGGAACTTCTCTTACAACATTTTCCTTTGGAGATGCGCCTACAACAGCACCGATTTCCATTCTTTTTGCCACATAGCCCTTGTCGTAAAGCTCAACAACCTGTCCTGTTGCAAGGCCTATCTGGTTACCGTATGATGAATAACCCTGGGCCGCCCCTGTTGTAATTTTTCTTGAAGGGAGCTTGCCCTGCATTGTATCCTTAAAAGGAATTGTGGGGTCTCCTGAACCGGTAACACGCATAGCCTGATATACATATGAACGACCGCTAAGGGGGTCACGGATAGCGCCGCCAAGACAGGTTGCAGCACCGCCAAAGGGTTCAATTTCTGTAGGGTGGTTGTGAGTTTCGTTTTTGAATTGTAATAACCATTCCTCTGTAACACCGTCAATGGTAACGGGAACATTGATTGAACAGGCGTTAATTTCTTCGCTTTCGTCTAAATCGGGGATTTGACCACGCTTTTTAAGGAGTTTCATACCCATAAGCGCCATATCCATAAGGCTTACATCACGGTTTGTATCCTTGCCGTAAACCTCATCTCTTGCGTCATAATAGGCAACAAGTGCGTCCTCAATAGCCTTGGAAAGAGCGTTCCTTTCAATTTCAATTTTGTCAAGTCTTGTAAGGAAAGTGGTGTGCCTGCAATGGTCCGACCAGTATGTGTCAATAACCCTTAATTCGGTAACGGAGGGGTCCCTGTTTTCCGTATCACGGAAGTAATCCCTGCACCACTTTAGGTCGTCCAGGGTCATTGCAAAACCCATTGAGTTGTAGTAGTCCTCCATTTCCTTATCATTCCAGCTAATAAATCCCTTAATCCTTGCCACATTCTTTGGAACATCAACAGGAATATCAAGGCTTTCCGGCTTATCCAGAGATGCCAGTCGGCTTTCAACAGGGTTAATCATATAACCCTTAATTTTTTCAACATCTTCATCGGTAATATCGCCGAAAAGGGCAACAACCTTTGCGGAAATAACCTGGGGTCTTTCCCCTGCTGTAAGGAGCTGTACGCATTGGGACGCAGAGTCTGCTCTTTGGTCATACTGACCCGGAAGATATTCCATAGCAAAGACTTTCCAGTCCTGTGCTACAGGAAAAGTTTCATCATAAACTATATCCTGGTTTGGCTCTGAAAAAACAGTAAACTTTGCCTTGTTAAATTCTTCATCAGAAAGGCCGGCAACATCATATCTGTTTGCAAAACGCAAATCCTTTAAGGCACGGACGCCTAAGTTGTGGCGCAAATCCCATAAAATCTGCTTTGCTTCAACATTAAAGCCGTCCCTTTTTTCTACAAAAATTCTTTTAACTTCTGACATTTAATTGACCTCCAAAGGTTTGTCTGCAAAAGGCAGACTTAATCAATATACAGATTAATTCTACCATAACAGTACTATATTTATTTTTCACTACAGAATTATAATAATTTTTTAAAATAAAAAGAAACAGCGTACCGCTGTTTCCGTATCACTTTTTGTAGGGTTTTTTAATAGAGGTTCTGCCCAGTATATAATCTGTGCTGGTGTTGTAAAAATCCGCAAGGGCAATAAGAACCTCTGTAGGAATATCACGCATACCCAGTTCATAACGGGAATATGCAACCTGACTGCAATGGAGGTATTCAGCCAACTGACGCTGCAACAAATCGTTGTCCTCTCTTAACTCTCTTATTCTTGTATACATAGTCATCAATTCCCTAATTTTTTAAATTATTATATGATAAACCGAATTGGTGTATTGACATATAAACCATTTTGGTTTATAATTTTATTATCAACTATATTGGGGGTAAAAATATGAAAAATTCTGTAACAAAAAAATTAAGCTGTATTCTTCTTGCGCTGGTGTGTTCCTTAACCTGCGTTGTTTTGCCAAGCGTTGACGCTTCGGCGGCAGTTAAAAAGCCTGCCAAAGTCAGCTTTACATCTCTAAGGAGGCAGTCAAAATCTGTAGTAAGACTTAGCTGGAGAAAGGCCTCAAGGGCAAAGGGTTACCAGATTTATATGAAAACCAACAGGGGCAAGTTTAAAAGGGTTAAAACCACTAAATCCAGAAGTTTTAGAAAAACGGGTCTGAAAATTGGCAGCAGTTACTGCTTTAAAATCAGAGCCTATACAAGGTCAAGGGGAAAGGTTAAATACGGTCCATTCTCCATAACAAGAAAAATTAAAATGAACAATTACATTTACCTGGTAGATTATAT
>CANROX010000008.1 GCA_947632335.1 uncultured Clostridia bacterium | reverse complement strand
CCACCGTCCGCAAGGCGCAGGAGATCATGACCGGCGTAAAATCCATTCCCTGCACCGCCTGCCATTACTGCACGGCGGGCTGTCCGAAAAAGATTGCAATTCCTGAGATTTTTGCCGCCCGGAACCAACAGCTCGTATGGGGACAGTTGGAGGAAGGCAAACGCCAGTATGCGGAAGCGGTAAAGAACGGGGGTCGTGCCTCCGATTGTATCGCCTGCGGTCAGTGCGAGCGGGCCTGTCCCCAGCAGATCGATGTAATCACAAGGCTGAAAGACAGCGCAGCACAGTTTGACCGCGTATAAATACTTTAATCGATGAAATGAAGGTTTTCACGATGAAAAGAGAAGTTATGCTCGTAACAGGTGTGGGACAGATTAGCATGGCGATTGTCCGGTGCATCGCCGTACTGTTATGAATGGTTGCCGTCGCCGTGTCAATTTTATGGAGCATACGCATTTGTAAACCGTGACAGGTCCTCCTATGTGTTTTTGAAAAATTAATTCATTTTCTTTGATTTTGGAGCGTCACGACTGCGCTTTCTCATGGACTATGCAGCGATGATGTGCCTGTTTGCCTGTATAGGAACCGCACTTTCAAGAGGGCTGAAAATTGTACTGGGAATGAAACGGTTTTTACTGTATCTCGCCTTTGTGATGGCGTTCTCTTTGGCGACCGGATTGCTTGTCAATCTGATCATATGAAATAAGAAAAAAGGAGATTTTATTATGTCTACTATGGTAAAAACATTATCCAAACCTCGTCTGTCGATGAAGGTACAGACGATCGCAACACTGTCTGCTATCGTCGGAGCTGTTGCTGTTCCGCAGATTTTCCACCTGATCGGCGTAGCGTCAGGTCTGGGAACGGCACTCGGTGAAGCGTTTCTGCCGATGCATCTGCCGATTCTGCTGGTCGGACTGCTGGCAGGTCCGTATGCCGGCGCAATTTCCGGACTGCTCGGTCCGCTTTGCAGCTTTGCTCTTTCCGGTATGCCGGGCGCGGCGATGCTGCCCTTTATGATGATTGAGCTTTGTGCCTACGGTCTTGTGGCAGGACTTCTGCGGAATATCAAGCTGCCGACCATTGGGAAAGTAGTGGCGGCGCAAATCGCCGGACGCGCCATGCGTGCGGTCGCCATTTTGCTTGCGGTTTACGCTTTCGGGAACGGTCAAGTCAATGTTTCAACGATTTGGACGAGCATTGCCACCGGACTGTTCGGGCTTGTCCTGCAGTGGGCGCTGCTTCCGCTGATAGTCTACCGTGTGGAGAATCAAAAAAATGAAAAGTGATTTGGAACAGGCAAAAACACTACTGAAAGAAAATAATTACACCTGCGTTCTATGCAAAGACGGGCAAACCTATACCAGCACAGAACGCGGTGTAAAGCCACTACTTAAATGGGTCGAAAGCGGGCAGGATTTTAAGGGATTTTCTGTGGCGGATCGAATTGTCGGCAAAGCGGCGGCACTGCTTTACGTTCTGCTGGGTGTTCACACGGTCTTTGCAGAAGTGATGAGCGAAGACGGAACCTATACGCTTGCAAGGCACGGAATCACGCCGCTATGCGATACCTCTGTCAAAGAGATTCGCAACCGAACGAATACGGGAATGTGTCCTATGGAAGAAGTCGTAAAAGGTATTGCAAAACCTTTAGACGGGTTTTCTGCTATCAGAAACAAAATTACCGCGATGAAATTATTTAGGTAATACCTATTTTAGCTTGCATTTAAACTATAGGACATTAATAGCAAAACAAATATATATTGTTGAAAATAGAGTTCTATCGTCACTGATATGGAGGTGATAACATGGGTCGTATTTTAGTAATAGAGTTTGATGATAGAGATACATCCGCCTTTGATGAAGTTATGAGGACTTTGGAAAAACATCCTAACTTTGATCAGCTCAAATTAAAAGACTAGTCTATGTATCACTTTCAAGTGTAGATATTCTACTGAAATGGAGAAAAGTATATAGGGGCTATGATGAAATACCTTTGACAACAAAGGAATTTGATGCGTTTTGTATGCTGGCAGCTAATAAAGAAATCATTCTTACTTATACGCAGATTTACGATAAGCTATGGAAAAAGGATAATACGGTAGGGTATCAAGTTCGCAGCTTGAGAAGAAAACTGAAGAAGTCTGCTCCTGATCCGACATTTACAATACGATGTGTCTGGGATTTCGGGTACTGCCCTGAAGTGGATAAATAATAAATACATAGCGGTGGTTTGGAAGTGAACTACAAACCACCGCTTATTTTTTTGCCCTTTCTCCTTCGTAATTTGGGTCGATTACCTAAAATCCGCTTTTCTCCTTAAATTATCTGTATTTTCGTGTCATAACTTGCGACCGAATATTGTATTTATACTGCCTTATTACCACCGGACATATCCCATAATCTATTTTTCCTTAAAAAAATTCTACAAAATAATTCTTTTATTACAAAAAAGTAACAAAAATTTGACCTGTTTGTCATACAAAGTGCCCAAATATTGCAAAAAAGAAAATAAATTTACAAAAACACTTGTTTTTTTTCTTTTATAGTATTATAATATGAGCATGCTGAATTTATTTTAAAGAATTATTTAAAGGAATTACTTTAAAGAATTACTTAAAAGAAAAATATAGACAATGGGGAGATAACAAATGAGATTAAGAAAACAAGAGCTTGGTGACAGAAATTTAATTGGCGCTCGTGTTGAATCTGCAAGAAAGAGAAAAGGTATGAAACAGAAAGAACTTCTTGCACAGCTTCAGGTGAACGGTGTAGATATGAACGCATCAGGGCTTTCAAAGCTTGAGGGTCAGATTAGATATGTGACAGATATTGAACTTGTTGCACTGGCTGACATTCTTGAAATTTCTGTTGATTCACTTCTTGGCAGAGAATAATTATTTAATCATAACCTTGGCGGTTTTATAACCGCCATTTTTTCTTGCAAAAAATAATTGAATTTTCCTATGTATTTGATATAATTACAATGTATGTATTGAAAATAGATAATACGGAGGTTATTTTTAATGAATAAGGTAGACAGTTTTTTTGAAAGTATAAAGGACAAAAAGGTAGCGTTCTGCGGACTGGGAATAAGCAACTTTCCTGTAATGGAGATGTTTGTAAACAGGGGAATAGATGTTACTGCCTGTGATAAAAGGGATTTTAATTCTTTAGGGGACAATGGAAAGAGGGCAGAAAAACTTGGGGTCAGACTTTCTTTAGGTGAAGATTATCTTAAAAATCTTGATGCTGACATTGTTTTCAGAACACCGGGTATGAGATATAATATGGACGAGCTTACACAAATGCGCAGCAGAGGTGTGGTTATAACCTCTGAAATGGAGCTTTTCTTTGAATTATGCCCCTGCAAGATTATTGCCATTACAGGTTCTGACGGAAAAACCACAACAACATCTATTGTATCGGAATTTCTTAAAGCGGCAGGCAAAACAGTCTATCTCGGAGGTAATATAGGCAGACCCCTTTTACCTGAAATTGATAAAATAAAAAGAGATGATTACGCAGTAGTTGAGCTGTCATCATTCCAGCTTATTTCAATGAGAAAAAGCCCCGATATTTCCATTGTAACAAATGTTGCTCCCAATCATCTTGATATACACAAGGATATGCAGGAGTATATTGATTCAAAGAAAAATATACTTTTGCACCAGTCTGCCTTTTCAAAGACTGTCCTCAATATGGACAACGAAATTTCCAATTCATTTTCTGATGATGTGAGGGGTGTACTTTGTAAGTTCAGCAGAAGAAATAAAGTGAAAAATGGAGCATATCTTAACGGTACAAAGATTATATACTCCGACTTTGGCAAAGAAATAGAAATTATGGATATTAAGGACATATTTATTCCCGGTATGCATAATGTTGAAAATTATATGGCGGCAATCTCTGCAGTGTGGGGAATTATTGATGTAGATACCATTGTAAAAGTGGCGAAGAACTTTAAGGGAGTAGAGCATAGGGCAGAGTTTGTCCGTGAGTTTGAGGGAGTTAAGTATTATAATGACTCGATTGCCTCAAGTCCCACAAGAACAGCCTCCGGTACACTTTCCCTATATGATGAAAAAATTATAGTAATAGCAGGGGGCTATGACAAAAATCTTGACTATGATGAGCTTGGAGAAATAATATGTAAAAAAGTAAAGACCCTGATTCTTATGGGAAATACAGCAGACAAGATTGAGGCTTCAACAAAGAAAGCGTCCTCATATTCTGAGGGAAATCCCGTTATTATAAGAGTTTCCAATATGGAAGAGGCAGTTGAGAGGGCAAGAGAAGTTGCCGTAAAGGGAGATAGAGTATCCCTTTCACCTGCAAGCGCCAGCTTTGACCTGTATAAGAATTTTATGGAAAGAGGTATTCACTTTAAGAATATTGTAAATGGTTTAAGATAATTTGCATAAGAGGAATGGAAGAATGAGTTTTTTTGATTTTGATGAAAGGATTGTAGAGCTTTCCGAAAAAGCAATGGTTGCCTGTAGGGAACAAATAAGGAAAATTGAAGAAGTGCAGGAATATAACCAAAACAAGATGCTTAAAGCCTTTCAGCAGTGCGGTGTATCGGAAAGCCACTTTGCCGATAGTACGGGATATGGCTATAATGACAGAGGCAGAGAGGTTTTGGATAATGTTTATGCCACAGCCTTTGGGGCAGAGGACGCCATAGTAAGACAGAGCTTTCAGTCAGGCACTCATGCATTAACTGTAGCTTTATTCGGTCTTCTCCGTCCCGGGGATACAATGCTGTCGGTAGCGGGTATACCCTATGATACAATCAGGAGTGTTATTGGTATTGAGGGCGAATATTCAGGTTCTCTCAAGGACTTTGGTATAAATTATGATGAAGTACCCCTTAAAGATGATGATGTGGACTATGACGCTTTAAAAGAAAAGCTGAAAACAAAACCCAAAATGGCATATATTCAGCGTTCAAGGGGATATTCTTTAAGAAAAGCACTGACCATTGGGGATATTAAAAAAATTGTTGAGACAGTAAAAAAAGTATCACCCTCAACAATTATTATGGTGGATAACTGTTATGGTGAGTTTGTAGAAAAGTTGGAACCTGTGCAGGTTGGCGCTGATATTATGGCAGGCTCATTAATAAAGAATGCAGGCGGTGGAATTGCCCCGACAGGCGGTTATATTGCAGGCAGAAGCGACCTTGTTGAAATATGCAGTTACAGACTTACAACTCCCGGTACAGGCAGAGAACTGGGTGCCACAATCAGTACAAAAAGGGAAATGTTCCTTGGCGCATTTAATGCTCCCCATATTACGGGAGAGGCAATGAAAACAGGGGTTTTTGCCTGTAGTCTGTTTAAACAAATGGGTTACGGAGTTTCACCGGAACTGGAGGATGACAGAGGTGATATTGTTCAGGCAATTCTCCTTGAAAATGAAGAAAATCTAATTTCTTTCTGCCAGGGTATACAGGCAGGTTCCCCTGTAGACAGCTTTGTTACGCCCGTTCCTGCTAATCTTCCGGGATATGACAGTCCTGTTATTATGGCGGCAGGTGCTTTTACACTGGGTTCAAGTATAGAACTTTCAGCCGACGCACCTTTAAGAGAACCCTTTGCCGTGTGGATGCAGGGAGCATTTAACTTTCACAGCGGTAAAACAGGGGTTATGTTGGCGGCAAATAAAATTTTAAAAAATCTATGAGAAATGGCTGTATCCGAAGATACAGCCATTTAGTGTTTTTCTCTTAAATATTTAAAAAAACTTTCAAAAAGTTCAAGAGATTTTTCCTTTTCAAATCCACCCTCATACCGAACTTTAAAGTTATTTTCCATATTCAGCAGATTTACTGTTGAACCGCAGGCACCGTACTTGTCATCATATGCCCCGAAGTATATTTTAGGAATCCTTGAGTTTACGATAGCACCGGCGCACATTGGGCAGGGTTCCATAGTGATATACATTTCACATTCCCAAAGTCGCCAGCCCCCAAGTTTTTTGCAAGCCTCATTAATAGCAAGTACCTCGGCGTGGTGAAGGGCGTTTTTACTCTTTTCCCTTGTGTTATGTGCCTTTGAAATTAATTCGCCTTTTCTCACCACTACAGCGCCTACAGGGACTTCTTTTTCGTTAAGTGCCTTTTCTGCCTCTTTAAGGGCAATAGCCATAAATTCCTGTCTATACATAAATAACCTTATGAAAGTACGCCGAATATTGTAAGCAGGGCTGATGATACATATATGGATATGACAATCATTATGCCGGGATTAATCAGCATAGATGAAATTTTATCCTTAATGCTTAAACTGAAAGTTGGATATTTTTTTGTTTCAAATCTTACATTTAACCCTTTTTTGCACAGCGAGAGTATAGACAGAAATCCCATAAGGGTAAGGGCGAAAATAACAGCGTTTGAAATGAATATATATGTGTTTTCACTTACATAATTTTTTGTAATATCTATGATTACAGATGTGCCGTTGTTTAAAAAATGAAGAAATACAGAGGGTAAAATTGAGCCGGTTTTTATAACAATAAATCCGCAGGTAAGTCCCACAATAAATGCAAATGGTATTTGAACAAAATTTCCGTGGACAAGGCCAAACAGGAAAGATGAAGTTATCAGGGCAAACCCGTCACCGTGTTTTCTTAAAAAATTAAGAATTACACCTCTGAACATAAACTCTTCAACTAAGGCGGGAACAATTGCTACGCATACAAAATAAAATATTTGGTCTTTTAAATCCTTTGCTGCAAAATCTGTCCCGGTTGTATTTTCTATTCCGAAAATACTGAGGTTGGTATTTAAAAGTGTAACGGAAAAGTTTGCAATTGTGCAAACGGAATATGCTCCTATTACCATAAGAAATGAATTATACTTTTTGTTGTTCTTCAGAGGAACAGCATCACTTAGTTTTAAATTTGCTATTAAGCAAAAGACAAGGGGAACAATAAAAAAGCCCGAAAATTCATAAATTGCATTAAGGAGATAATACACAGTATAAGGCACTCCGCTTATGCCTGTTTTCATTGTATAATCCATATTTCCTGTTAACTGAATTAAAAAAACAAGAAGGAATGAAACAATATTCATAATAACTGTTGCAATAAGGAGCATAAGTCCTATTTTATTACAATCTTTCCGTAAAAGCTTTTTGTTTTGTCTTTTTACATTTTTCTGATACAAAATATATTGGTTTGTTTCCTGCATAAAAAATTACCTCTGGAATTTAAGTATATAAGTTACTATATCAAAAAACAAAATAATTGTCAAAAAAACTATTGACATTTTTGCAAATGTTGGTTATAATACTTGAGTAAAAGAAAGAAAGGCAGTTATGCTTTCACCTACGGGGTGCCGTCTGCGTGGGTTAATACTTATTAATCAGTCATTCTGATTTTGCGTATTATTTGCGGACGGAGTTTATCTGTCCGCTTTTTTAATTAGCTTTGGGGGTGCTCGAAAATCAGCAACAAGAAACAACAAATCAACGAGGAAGTTCGTGACAAGGAAGTTAGAGTTATTTCTGCAAGTGGTGAACAGTTAGGTATTATGTCAGCCGATGAGGCTCTTAAGATTGCTGTGGAAAATAATCTTGATTTAGTTAAGATTGCTCCACAAGCGAAGCCACCTGTTTGCAAGGTTATGGACTACGGTAAGTATCGTTTTGAACAGGCAAAGAGAGAAAAGGAAAACCGTAAAAATCAACATACCATTGATATTAAAGAGGTTAGACTTTCTCTGAATATTGATACGCATGATTTTAATACAAAACTTAAAAATGCTATAAAGTTCATTAGTAAAGGCGATAAGGTTAAAGTTTCAATCCGCTTTAGAGGCAGAGAGATGGGTCACCCTGAACAGGGTTATGACAATATGAATCGCTTTGCTGAAGCATGTCAGGAAGTTGCTGTTATTGAAAAACCGGCAAAGCTGGAGGGAAGAAATATGTTAATGTTTCTTGCTCCAAAGACAAATAAGTAATTTTAAGGAGGATTTTCATAATGGGAAAGATTAAGACACATAGTGGTGCTAAAAAGAGATTTAAGCTTTCTAAAAACGGCAAGGTTATCCGTGCCCACGCTAACAAACAGCATATCTTAAATAAAAAGAACAGAAAGCGTAAGAGAGGTCTTCGTCAGACTTGTGTTGCAGATAAAACAAACACTGCTCAGATTAAAAGACTTATTCCTTACAAATAATTTGAAATTTAACTTAGCGATTAACGGAGGTAACATAAAATGGCTCGTGTAAAGGGTGCGATGATGACTCGCAAAAGAAGAAATAAGACATTAAAACTTGCTAAGGGTTATTTTGGTGCAAAGAGTAAGCATTTCAAAATGGCTAAACAGCAGGTTATGAAGTCCGGCAACTATGCGTATATTGGCCGTAAGCAGAAGAAGAGAGATTTCAGAAGACTTTGGATTACAAGAATTTCTGCTGCCTGCAAGAATAACGGCACAAACTACAGCACATTTATGAATGGATTAAAGAAAGCCGGTATTGATCTTAACAGGAAGATGCTTTCAGAAATTGCTATTTCTGACCCGGCTGCATTTAAGGGTCTTGTAGAAAAAGTTACAAAAGCTTAAGTACTATGCGTTTGAGGTTTACTCTCAAACGCTTTTACTATTTACAGATATATGAGGAAATGGTATGAAATTTATAAAATCCAGGGAAAACAGTACATTAAAGCACATACATAAACTGGTAAAACAAAAGAAATATCGTAACAAGTGCGGCCAGTTTGTTGCAGAGGGTCTTCGTACCTGTCAAGATGTACTGCTTTCAAACCTTAGGGCAGATGTGTTTATGTGTTCAGAGGATTTTTATACAAAAAGTATGGAACTCTGTTTACGGCTTGAAAATATTGCTGATGAAGCAATAGTTGTACCCAACAGTATTTTTAATGTTTTATCAGATACCAAAACACCGCAGGGCGTACTCCTTGTAATGAAAACACTTGACAAAACTTCTGATATTGATAAAATTGATTATAATGGTAAGTTTTTGCTTCTTGATAATATGCAGAATCCCGATAATATTTCTACAGTTCTTCGTTCATCGGACGCTTTTTCTGTAAAGGGTGTATTTGTCACAAGGGATTCCTGTGATATTTACAGTCCAAAGGTAGTAAGGGGGAGTATGGGGGCAATTTTCAGAGTCCCTTTTTATATGATAGATTCTGCCCCGGATTTTCTTACCAATGTTTACAGTACAAAGGGCATATCGTTTGCCGCCTGTCTTACAGATACTGCTGAAAACATTAAAGATGTAATTTTCCCTGCAAATTCCCTTGTTGTAATAGGCAACGAAGCAAATGGACTTAGTCATGCAACTATAAATGCCTGTGACAGACAGGTTATCATTCCTATGAAAGGTAGGATTGACTCTCTTAATGCAGGTGTAGCTGCAAGTATTATTATGTGGGAAATGTCTGCTAATGAATGATAGATACTGGATTTGGCTAACCCTGGTGTTGGGTTATGACTCTGTCAAAATAAAAATATTGTATGATAATTATAATAATATTTCAGATTTTTATAACGGCAGGGAATTTGAATGGAGATTTTGTGGTATTTTCACGGAAAATGAAATTGAAAAAATGTCGTCAATTTCAATAGATTCAGCGGATAAGATTATTGCTGAATGTATTGAACTTGATTACAAAATAATATCCATAGAAAATGAAAGATACCCGAACTCTTTAAGGAATATTGATACACCTCCTGCAGTATTATATGTAAAGGGATATCTACCGAGAGTTGATAATCTACTATCCATTGGTATTGTAGGTACAAGAAGGGCCTCTGAATATGGCAAAAAGGTTTCCTACAGCTTTTCCTATAACCTTGCTAAAAAGGGTGTTACAATCGTTAGCGGGGGAGCGTTGGGAATTGACAGCTCTGCCCATACAGGCGCACTGAATGCTGACGGTATAACAATATGTGTTTTGGGATGCGGAATTGATTTTCCCTATCTTACAAAGAATATACCAATGAGAAATGCAATTACCGAAAGGGGTTGTGTTATTTCGGAATATCCCCCAAAAACAGAGCCTTTGGCTCACCACTTTCCTTCCAGAAACAGGATTATTTCCGGACTGTCAAAGGGTATTCTTGTAGTGGAGGCAGGAAAGAAAAGCGGTTCACTCATTACTGTACGCAAGGCAAATGACCAGGGAAAAGATGTTTTTGCCGTTATGGGAAATATTAATAATGTAAACGCTATGGGTTCAAACCAACTTATAAAAGACGGCGCTATACCTGTTACATCATATATTGATATACTTTCATATTATAATGAATATAATAATCTTGAAGTATATCAGGATGATGAATATGATATTCCCGAAAGTGAAATTATAAAAATTCCCGCAAAGAAATTGCAGGAAAACGCTGAAAAACAGTTTATACATGGTCATAGATATGATGTGGAACTGGAAGAAGAGGGCAATAAAATTTATCATATACTGGGTACAAAGCCTAAATATATAGATGAGATTGCTTTAGAGGGCAATATGCCTATACCTAAGGTATCCTTAATATTGGCTGAACTTGAAACAAAAGAACTTGTTGTCGCCATGCCCGGCAGACAATATAAAATAAAGTGAATTTATTGGAGGACGAGAATGTCTAATTTAGTAATTGTGGAGTCACCTGCAAAGGCTAAAACAATAAAAAAATATCTTGGAAACGACTTTGAAGTCGTTGCCTCAATGGGTCATATCAGGGACCTTCCAAAGGCAAGGCTTGCAGTTGATATAAAAAATTCATACGCACCAAAATATTCAATTATTAAAGGTAAGGAAAAACTTGTTGAGGAACTAAAAGGACTTGCCTCAAAAAGTGATAAAATATATTTGGCAACTGACCCTGACCGTGAGGGTGAGGCAATTTCCTGGCACCTGGCATATATACTGGGTCTGGATTTAGATGATAAAAACAGAGTTGAATTTAACGAAATAACTAAAACCGGCGTTACAAATGGTATGTCAAAACCCCGCACTATTGATATAGACCTTGTCAACGCACAGCAGGCAAGGAGAATACTTGACAGGCTTGTAGGTTACAAGCTCAGTCCTTTTGTTAGCCAAAAAATCAGGCGTGGCCTTTCCGCAGGACGAGTTCAGTCTGTTGCACTTAAAATTATTGTGGACAGAGAAAATGAAATTCGGGGTTTCAAGCCGGAGGAATACTGGTCTATTGATGCCAAAATGTCACCAAAGGGCAGCAGAAAAGTTTTTAATGCCTCACTCCACAGCGGAAAAGACGGCAAAAAAATTAAAATAACAAGCAAGGAAGAGGCGGATAAAATTCTTGAGGAAATTACTGACGCTGAATTTATTGTAACAAAAGTCCGCAACGGTACGAGAAAGAAATCTCCATATCCGCCATTCATTACTTCTACACTTCAGCAGGAGGCATCCCGAAAACTGGGGTACCAGTCCAGAAGAACAATGAAAGTTGCCCAGGAACTATATGAAGGTGTTGATGTGCAGGGTTACGGCACAACAGGTCTTATTACCTATATGAGAACAGACTCACTTCGTATTTCAAATGATGCTATTTCCGAAGTAACCGATTATATTAAAAACCACTACGGCCAGGAATATCTTCCTGCAAAACCCCGTGTGTATAAATCCCGTTCAAATGCACAGGACGGCCACGAGGCTATCAGACCCTCTATTCCGTCCCTTACACCGGAACAGGTTAAATCAAGTCTGACAGTTGAGCAGTACAAGCTATATAAACTTATCTGGGAAAGGTTTACAGCCTGCCAGATGGCCGACTGTATTCATAAAACTACTCAGGCGGAAATTGAGGCAAACGGCTACAAATTTAAGGCATCCGGGTATAGGGTTGACTTTGACGGTTACACCACTCTGTATGTTGACAGCAACGACGCTGAAAGTACAAAGGAGAAACAACTTCCGCCCCTTGAAAAGCAGATGCCCGTAAAGGTTAAGGAGCTTGTTCCTAACCAGCACTTTACACAGCCTCCTGCAAGATTTACTGAGGCTTCCCTAATTAAAGCCCTTGAAGAATACGGAATTGGCAGACCGTCAACATATGCCGCAACAATTTCCACCATTACCGGCAGGGAATATGTGAAAAGGGAGGCTAAGGCTCTTGTTCCCACAGAGCTTGGCGAGGCTCTTGTAAATCTTCTTAAAGAAAAATTCCCTAAGATTGTTAATGTGAAGTTTACTGCACAAATGGAAGATGATTTGGATACAGTCGAGCATGGAGATACAGAGTGGATTGAACTCCTTGATAATTTCTATGTTGACTTTGAAAAGACCCTAAAAAAGGCTAAAGCTGATATGGAAGGGGTTAAAATCAAACTAAAGGAAGATGAAACTGACATTGTATGCGAGCTTTGCGGAAGAAAAATGGTTGTCAAGGTGGGCAGGTACGGAAAGTTTATTGCCTGCCCGGGTTATCCGGAATGTAAGAATGTTAAAAAGTTTGTTGAAAAGGTAGGCGTTACCTGTCCGGAGTGTGGCGGCGATGTAATCACCCGTAAAACAAAGAGAGGTAAAATATTTTATGGTTGCAGTAATTATCCTAACTGTAACTATATGTCATGGTATGAACCTGTTAACGAAAAATGCCCCCAGTGCGGCAAGATACTATATAAAAAGAAAGGCAAAAAGCAGACTATCTTTTGTGCAGCAGAGGGTTGTGGCTATACCAAGGAATAATGTGTGTTAAAATTATAGGCGGCGGTCTGGCAGGATGTGAGGCTGCCTATCAGATTGCAAAACGGGGTATAAAGGTAAATCTTTACGATATGAAACCTCAAAAAAAATCTCCTGCACACCACTCTGACAAGCTGTGCGAGCTGGTATGTTCAAACAGCCTGAAAGCTGAAAGGCTTGAAAGCGCGGCAGGTATGCTCAAACAGGAAATGAGAATGTTGGACTCGCTTTTGATGAAGTGTGCCGACAAGTCAAAAGTTCCTGCCGGCGGTGCCCTTGCTGTTGACAGAGAGATTTTTTCTGACTTGGTAAACAAAGAGATATATTCAAATAAAAATATTAGTGTTATAAGTGAGGAAATAACGGAAATACCGGAGGGCATATGTATAATTGCCTCAGGTCCTCTTACTTCAGATTTATTGTCGGAAAAAATAAAAGAAAGATTTGGGGACTCCCTGTCTTTCTATGACGCTGCCGCACCAATCGTAAGATTTGACAGTATTAATATGAACAAGGCTTTTTTTGCGTCCAGATATGGCAAGGGGGACGGCGACGATTATATTAACTGTCCTATGAATAAGGAAGAATACGATAATTTTTACGAGGCACTTATTTCAGCGGAAAGAGCCCCTGTGCATGATTTTGATGTTATGAACCCAAAGGTTTACGAGGGTTGTATGCCCATTGAGGTTATGGCACAGCGTGGTCACGACACAATAAGATTTGGTCCTATGAAACCTGTGGGACTTGTAGACCCGTCAACCGGTCATAGACCCTGGGCGGTGCTACAGCTCCGCAAGGAAAACAGTGCAGGAATTATGTATAACCTTGTGGGTTTCCAGACTAATCTTAAATTTCCCGAACAAAAAAGGGTTTTCTCTATGATACCGGGACTTGAAAATGCGGAATTTGTAAGATATGGTGTTATGCACCGCAATACTTTTATAAATTCTCCTGCCATACTAAACAGTGATTTTTCTGTAAAAGAAAATAACACCCTGTTTTTTGCAGGGCAGATTACAGGTGTTGAGGGCTATATGGAGTCAGGTGCATCGGGACTTATGGCAGGAATAAACGGGGCTATGAAGTATATGGGAAAAGAAACCATAACACTTCCAAATCATACAATGATAGGCTCACTATCAAGATACATAAGCGACCCGACTGTGAAAAAATTTCAGCCCATGGGCGCAAATTTTGGTGTTCTTCCCGAACTTAAGGAAAGACCAAGGGACAAGAAAGAAAGGGCAAAGGCCTACTCTGACAGGTCATTTCAGAGTTTGGAATTTTTTATTAATTCAAGAGGTTTATGATGAAAATTATTTTAGATGCTTTTGGCGGAGATAACGCTCCACTTGAAATTATAAAGGGTGCGGTAAAAGCACAAGCAGAATTTGGAATTGATATTTGTCTTACCGGCGACAAAAATATAATAGAAAAGGTTGCAAGGGAGAACCGTTTGGATATAAGCAGTTTTGAAATTGTCCATACAACAGATGTTATTCCTGTTGACCAAACTCCAAACGATATACTTAAAGAATATAATAATTCATCAATGGCAGTAGGACTTAAAATGGTTGCCGACAATGAGGGAGACGGCTTTATTTCCGCCGGTAACAGCGGTGCCCTTTGCGTTGGTGGAACAATGATTGTAAAAAGACTTAAAGGGGTTAAAAGACCGGGATTTGCGCCTATTCTTCCAACCTTTAATGACAGTATTTTTATGCTTACCGACGGCGGTGCAAACATCGACGCCAGACCGGAAATGTTAAGACAGTTTGCAATTTTAGGCTCTGTATATATGGAAAATGTTCTTGGTGTTAAAAATCCCAGGATTGGTCTTGCAAATGTTGGTACTGAAAGCCACAAAGGCTCTGATTTGCAGAGAGAAGCATATAAATTACTGAAAGAAAGTCCTTTAAACTTCATTGGAAATGTTGAAAGTCGGGATATTTCAGAGGGCGTATGCGATGTCTATGTATGCGACGGATTTACAGGAAATCTTATTTTAAAAAATTATGAGGGAGTGGCTAAGTCCGTAAGCAACGTTGTAAGTAATATTTTTAAGAAAAATCTTAAAAATAAAATGGGAGCGCTCTTTGTATATAAGGACTTAATGAAATTTAAAGAATCCATGAATGCTGATATTTACGGGGGTGCTCCAATCCTTGGAGTAAAAAAACCTGTATTTAAGGCACACGGCAGTTCAAATGAAACAACAATTTTTCATGCCATTAGAATTATGATTGATTACATTAATGCAAATGTTCCGGAAAAAATTGAAAAATCGTTTAATGAGATAAAGGAAAATAAATAATGAATGAGTTTGAAAAAATTATAAACTACAATTTTAAAGATAAATCAATTTTAACCGAGGCCCTCACACACTCCTCTTATGCCAACGAGCATAAGAGGCAGAACCTTAAATATAATGAGAGATTGGAATTTTTAGGAGATGCCGTTCTTTCAATTTCCGTCTCTGATTATATTTTTAATAATTGCCCTGATTTGCCGGAGGGTGAACTGACAAAACTCAGGGCGTCCCTTGTATGTGAAAAAAGTCTTTTTCTTTTTGCTAAGAAAATTAACCTTGGCAATTTTATTTTACTCAGCAACGGTGAAAGAAAAACAAATGGCTCTGAAAGACCCTCTATAGTTGCAGACGCCTTTGAGGCCGTTATTGCGGCTATTTACCTTGACGGAGGTATGGAAAAGGCAAGGGAGTTTGTGCTTTCATTTGTAGTTCCGGAGATAAAAAACCATACGGCAGGCAAAGCCTTTAAGGATTATAAAACAAAATTACAGGAGATTATACAGAGAAATCCCGGCGAAAAACTAAACTATGTTTTGGTTGGAGAATCCGGACCTGACCACGACAAGCATTTTGTAGTTGAGGTACACCTTAACAGCAATGTAATCGGAAAAGGCGGAGGACGCAGTAAGAAAGAGGCTGAACAGCAGGCAGCCAGGGAAGCCTTGGAGCTGATGGGATATTAAACACGCAAATATTTCTATTTTTGTTCCCCATAACGGTTGTGCCCACCAGTGTTCCTTTTGTAATCAGAGGAATATTACGGGACAAGCATATCAGCCAACAGGGAATGATGTGGTAAAAACCATTGAAACAGCACTGAGCAGCGGCGTAGACACAAAAAATACCGAGATTGCTTTTTTCGGAGGCAGCTTTACCGCTATTGACAGGAGTTATATGATGGAACTTTTGAATTCTGCAAAGCCATATATTCATAAGTTTAATGGCATCAGATGCTCCACAAGGCCGGATTGTATTAATGAAGAAATTTTAAATATTCTTAAATCTTTCGGTGTAACTTCTATTGAACTTGGTGCACAATCTATGTGTGATGATGTACTTAAAATTAATAACAGAGGACATTTATCAAAAGATGTTGAAAAAGCCTCCAAATTAATAAAGGAAAAGGGATTTTCCCTTGGACTTCAAATGATGACAGGTTTATATGGGAGCAGTCCATATAAGGATATGTATACGGCAAAAAAAATTGCGGATTTATCTCCCGATACCGTTAGGATTTACCCAACAATTACATTGGAGAATACTCCCCTTGCAGATTTATTTAGAGAGGGTAAATACATACCTTATGACGAAAAAACAACAATAAAGTGTTGCGCTGATATTTTAGAATTTTTCTATAAAAGAAATATAAATGTAATAAGAGTGGGACTGCATTATTCTGATGAGTTAATGAAAACAAGGGTTGCAGGTTTTTATCACCCATCATTTAGGGAGATATGCGAAAGCCTCATATTCTACAGGATACTTTTGTCAGACATTTTGAAATATAAAAAGGGCAAATATAATATTTATGTCGGAGAAAGATTTATTTCCAAAGCAATAGGAAATAAAAGAATAAATATTGAAAACCTAAAGAAACTTGGTTACAGCGTAAAATTTTTATCAGGGGAAAATATAGAGGATTACGGCTATATTATTGAAGAAAAGAAATGAGGTGACTTATGCTACTTAAATCATTGGAATTACATGGTTTTAAAACATTTCCGGATAAAATAAAATTATCCTTTGACAAGGGAATTACATCAATAGTTGGGCCAAACGGTTCAGGCAAAAGTAACATAAGTGATGCTATTAGATGGGTACTTGGCGAACAGTCAGCCAAAACCCTTCGCTGCTCCAAAATGGAGGATGTAGTTTTTAACGGCACTGACAAAAGAAAAAAGACAGGTTATGCCGAGGTAACTCTATCTATTGACAACAGCGACAGAGTTTTGCAGTTTGACGGGGACGAGGTTGCCGTTACCAGAAGATATTACAGGAGCGGTGAAAGCGAGTACCTGATTAACAAGGCAACAGTAAGACTTCGTGATATTCACGAACTGTTTATGGATACCGGACTTGGCAGGGACGGTTACTCAATGATAGGTCAGGGCAAAATTGACAGCATTGTTGCATCTAAGGGTGACGAAAGAAGAGAAATTTTTGAAGAGGCGGCAGGTATATCCAGATACAGATATAGAAAAACCGAGGCTGAAAGAAAACTAAAAAATACCGAGGAAAATCTGGTTAGACTTCGTGATATTGTTGGGGAACTTGAGGGAAGAGTGGGCCCCCTAAAAACTCAGTCGGAAAAAGCACAGAAATTTTTACTTCTTTCAGAAGAAAGAAAGGGCCTTGAAATATCTTTATGGCTTGAAACTCTTAATAAATCATCCTCTGTAATTAAAGAGCAGGAGGATAAAATTGATATTCAGCGTGCACAGTACGAGGGAGCAGAAAAGGAGCTCTCCAATATAAATGCTGAGGCGGAAATGATTTATCTTCGTAACGGAGAAATTTCTTCCAAAATAGATAGTGTCAGGAGAAATATATATCAATTCGAGTCAGAGATAAGCAATAATAACGCTCTTATTTCCGTTGCCGAAAATGATATTGAACATAATAATGAAACTATAGCAAGGCTTAATTCTGAAATTGAACAAGTGGATATTTCCTTTGCCGAAATGGAAAATAGAATTAAGGAAAAGAAAGAAACCATAAGCGAATTAAAACAAAAGATAGAGGAAAATCAGAGCAGTTACAATAAAGTTTCCGATGAATTAAATTCAATTAGTTTAGACGCCTCACGCAGCGGAGATAAATTACAGGAACTTAATACAAGACTTGCCCAGCTTTCACAAAAGACTGCCGATTCAAAAGTTATAGTAATGACAAGCGACTCCTCGATTTCTGACTTGAATGAAAGAATAACTGCTTTAAATGAAACAAAAAAGGACAGAGAAAATCTTATTTTACAGACAGAGGAAATGCTTGAAGATTATGAAAAGCAGGGAAAAGAAACTGCCCATAATGTAGAAAAGCTGACAAACTCAATTAAGGGTATTGAAATGAAACTATCCCATTTAAAGGATAAAAGAGATAGTTTTAAGGCAGAGGCAGACAGCCTGTCCCTTGATTCACAGGAACAAACAAGAAGAGCCAATATACTTGAGGATTTGGAAAAGAACCTTGAGGGTTTCTCTCAAAGTGTTAAAGTGGTTATGAATCTTTCCAAAGAGGGAAAGCTGGGGGGAATTCACGGACCTGTTTCAAGAATATTAAAGGTACCGTCAGAATATGCTGTAGCTATAGAAACAGCCTTAGGCGGTGCAATGCAGAATATTGTTACAGGAAATGAGAATGACGCAAAAAGGGCAATTCGTACCCTTAAAGAAAATAGGGGCGGAAGGGCTACTTTTCTTCCCATTGGTACAATAAAGCCCAGGAACCTTAATGAAAAAGGGTTGGAGAGCTGTTATGGCTTTGTAGGTATTGCATCAGACCTTTGTGACTGCAAGAAGGAGTATAAGAGTATTTTGCAAAACCTGCTTGGAAAAATTGTTATCGCTGAGGACTTGAACTCGGCAGTTGCTATTGCAAAAAATTATTCTTACAGATTTAAGGTTGTTACCCTTGACGGACAGGTTGTAAATGCAGGAGGTTCACTTACAGGCGGTTCTCTCAACAAGAGAACAGGACTTCTTTCCAGGGCGTCCAAAATTGAAAAATATAGAAATGAGGCAAAGAAGTTTGCCTGCAAGGCTGAGGAAGCTAGAAAAAGATTTGACAGTTTAGAACTGGAATACGGCAAATACGAGGCTGATATTTTGGGTTCAAGGGCAGATTTGTCTGCACAACAGCAGGAACTTATCCGCATAAGAACCGAGTTTAAGGCGTGCCGGAACGAACTTGACAATCTCAAAAACGGTATTCAGGATATTGACGCTGAAATAGAGGAAAGCAGGGAAAAAATTGAGAGACTGAAATGTGACAAGAAATCTTCCTCTTTGGAACTTGAAAATATGGAGAGGGAAATTTCCGATATAGAAAAGTCCGTTTCTACTATTACAGGCAACAGGCTTGCTCTTACGGAAAAAAGGGAGGAACTTTCCGAAAGGCTACAAAGCATCAGACTTGAAATTGTTACATATGAAAAGGATATTGAGGCTCTCAAGAGTGAAATTCTAATATCTGAAAACAGCAATACTTCCCAGACACAGCGTAAGTCTGACCTTTACAGACAGATTGAAGATGTAAGGGAAAATATTTCAATTATTGAAAAGAAAATTGAAAATTACAGGAAGATTTCAGATAAATATAAGAATCAGATAGAAGAGTCAAATACAGCAATAGAAAAGCTAAATAAGGAAAGGGACGAGTTTGACCAAAAGTCAATTTCCCTTAGAAAAAAGGAAAAGGACTTAAATTTAACCCGTGAAGTTTCCGGCAGAGAACTTGCCCGCCTTGAAGAGAGAAAGATTAATCTCCAAAAACAGTACGATGATATTATTTCAAAGCTGTGGGAGGAATATAACCTTACAAAAAGGCAGGCTGAGGAAATTTCTATTGAGATAGAGAATATCCAGACCGCACAAAAGAGACTTAATGAAATTAAGTCAAGTATTAGAAATCTGGGTTCAGTAAATGTATCTGCTATTGAGGAATACAAGGAAGTATCGGAGAGATACGAATTTCTTAATGCCCAGGTTAACGATGTTGAAAGTTCCAAAAAGGAAATAGAGAAACTCATTAATAACCTTACAAAACAGATGAGAGACTCCTTTATTGAGAATTTTAACGAAATTAACAAAAACTTCAGTGCAACCTTTAGGGAGCTTTTCGGCGGAGGTACAGCCTCTCTGAAACTGTCTGACCCGGAAGATATTCTTAATAGCGGGATTGAAATTATTGCGCATCCTCCCGGAAAGATTGTTGTCCATCTTGAGGCGCTTTCAGGAGGCGAAAAGGCACTTGTTGCCATAGCATTATACTTCGCTATTATGAAAGTAAGACCGGCTCCTTTCTGTGTAATGGACGAAATTGAGGCCGCCCTTGATGATGTAAATGTTGATAGATTTGCACAGTATATGAGAAGAATTTGTGATAAAACACAGTTTATCCTTATCACCCACAGACGGGGTACTATGGAAGAAGCTGATGTGCTTTACGGAGTAACAATGCAGGATGAGGGTATTTCAAAACTTCTTGAACTCCGTGCCTCGGAGGTTGCCTCAAAACTGGGTATGAAAGCAAATTAAATGTCTATATTACAGAGTAAAAGAAAATTTCTTTTACTCTGTTTGCTTTTATATAAATATAATAAAGTATTGCAATTTTTACCACTTTGGATTATAATATTACGATAGATAAATTTGTATAGATTAATGTAGTTTTGATGGGAGAAAAGCTATGGGATTATTTAAAAAAATAAAAGAGGGTTTAAAAAAAACCAGGGACGGCGTAGTTGGTCAAATTGACTCAATGCTTAAATCCTTTACTAAAATAGATGAAGAACTTTTTGAGGAACTTACGGAACTTCTTGTAATGGGTGATGTTGGCATTTCTACAGCAGAGCAGATTACAGATGAGTTAAGAGTAAGAGTTAAAAAGAAAGGCGTAACCGACCCAAAAGAAATAAATCATCTTCTTGAAGAAGTTGTAGCGGATATGCTCCGTGGTGAGGAAGAATTAAAAATAAATACTAAGCCCTCAATTATTCTTGTAATCGGCGTTAATGGCGTGGGCAAGACTACTACCATTGGTAAACTTGCAAATAATCTTCGCAAAGAGGGTAAAAGCGTTCTCCTTGCGGCGGCAGATACATTCAGAGCGGCAGCTATTGACCAGCTTGAAGTTTGGGCCGAAAGAAGTAAATGTCAGATTGTTAAACAGAGTGAGGGTTCTGACCCTGCCGCAGTTGTTTTTGATGCAATTTCAGCCGCTAAAGCAAGGGATACAGATGTAATTATTTGTGATACGGCAGGCAGACTTCATAATAAAAAGCATCTTATGGACGAGCTTGCTAAAATCGGTCGAGTTATTGACAGAGAACTTCCAAATGCAGATAAAGAGTATTTACTTGTACTTGACGCAACAACAGGTCAGAATGCTGTTAATCAGGCAGAGCAGTTCAGCAAGGCAACAGGAATTACAGGAATTGTTCTTACAAAGCTGGACGGAACTGCGAAAGGCGGCGTTGTCCTTGCAATTAAAAACGGACTTGGTATCCCTGTAAAATATATTGGCGTAGGGGAACAGATAGATGATTTGCAGGAATTTGTTCCCGAGGACTTTGCAAAGGCGCTATTTGATTTTGGTGATGAATAATGAGAAAGTTTTTAATCGCTTCAAATAACCCTCATAAGGTTGAAGAACTAAACAGAATACTAAATCCCTTAGGTATCGGTGCTGTTACCCCAAAGGAATACGGAGTGGATTTGGGAAATGTTGAGGAAACAGGCAAAACCTTTAGGGAGAATGCTGAAATAAAGGCAAGGTCAGCATTTAAACTTACAGGTATTCCCTCCATAGCAGATGATTCCGGACTTATGGTTGACGCATTGGACGGCAGGCCAGGTGTATATTCTGCAAGATATGCAGGAGAAAATGCCAGTGATAAAGACAGGTACAGTAAAATTTTGTCTGAAATGAAAGATGTACCCCAGGATAAAAGGACGGCAAGATTTGTTTCAAGTATTTGTTGTATTATAGATGAAAATACTATTATCAGGGTAGAGGGCTATGCTGAGGGGAAAATAGGATATAAGCCAAAGGGAAACGACGGTTTTGGATATGACCCTATTTTTATTACAGACAGCGGAAAAACCTTTGCGGAGCTTTCCCCTAAAGAAAAAGATAATATCAGCCATAGAGGCAACGCACTTAGAATGTTGAGGAAAGAACTTCTTTCATATTTAAAGGAGAAATAAATGTTAAGTAGTAAACAGAGAGCTTATTTAAAGGGTTTGGCAAACACCATTGATACAATTCTTATTGTGGGAAAGGGCGGTATTACAGAGCAGGTTATAAAACAGGCTGACGACGCCCTTACGGCAAGAGAAATAATAAAGGGAAAGGCTCTTGAGAACAGCGAAACAAATTCCAAAGATACTGCGGAGATTATAGCTGAAAAAGTTGATGCGCAAGTGGTTCAGGTGATTGGTTCAAAATTTATTCTTTACAGACCGAACCCCGACGAACCCATAATCAAACTTCCCAAGGTCAATAAATAATGAAAATTGCAGTTTTTGGCGGAGCGTTTAATCCAATTCACATTGCCCATATAAACCTTGTCAAAGAGGCTGTTAAGAATTTTCATATGGATAAGGTTATATTTATGCCAACCTTTGAAAGTCCCCACAAGGATACAACAAAATCTGTTTCCTTTAAGGACAGGCTGAATATGTGCAGGCTGGCTACCTGTAATTATGATACTTTTGAAGTATCCGATTTAGAAAGCAGAATAAAGGGAAAGAGCTATTCCTACATTACTTTGGGAATGCTAAAGGAAATTTATCCCGATGATACCCTCTATATGATAGTTGGTGCGGATATGTACCTTTCCATTATGAGGTGGAAAAATCCCGAAGAAATTTTCAGGCTTGCCAACATATTTACCTGTCCAAGAGATGAGGGCGACTATGAAACTCTTTTGAAATATTCAAGGACCCTCTCAAAGTATGGTTGCAGAACCTCTATGCTGACATCCCCCATAATGCAGTTGTCCTCTACAATGATTCGGAATAATCCTGAAAGGGCATTTAAAAAGGGTTGGCTGAATAAAAATGTTTATAACTATATAAAAGAGCACAAATTATATGAGGTAGAGTAATGAAGTTTGAAGATTATAAAAGCCTTATAAAAGAAAGAATGAGTGAACACAGGTATATACATTCCGTAAATGTTGCTGTTCAGGCTGTAAGACTTGCAAAACTTTATGGCGGAGATGAAGAAAAGGCGGCAATAGCAGGGATTCTCCACGATATTACAAAGGAGATGCCTTTTGAGGAACAGTTGAAAATAATTTCCGATGCTGGTATAATTCTTGATGAGTTTGAAAAAACAAGTCAGAAATTATGGCACCCGATTTCCGGAGCGGCTTATATAAAAAATATTCTTTCAATAGATGACGAGGATATTTTTAACTCTGTCCGCTATCACACAACGGGAAGGGCAGGAATGTCGCTGCTCGAAAAAATAATTTTTGTTGCAGACTTTACCGGTGATGAGCGCAATTACAATGGGGTTACCATTATGAAAGAAAAGGCTCTGAGAAACCTGGAAGAGGCAATGATTTACGGTCTGCAATTTACATTACAGGATTTATCAAGCAGGGAATTGGTTATTCACCCCAACGCTCTGGCTTGCTATAATGATTTAGTTTTAAAGGAAGTATAGTATGGAAACAAGAGAACAGGCACATCTTATTGCAAAGGCACTTTCAAGTAAGAAAGGCTTAGATATAAAAGTACTTGAAATTTCTGATGTATCGGTACTTGCCGACTACATTGTTATTGCTACAGGCAGTAGTACAACTCATGTAAAATCCCTTGCCGATGAGGTTGAATATCAGATGGACGAGGCTGGATTTTCTGTCAGCCATATAGAGGGACACAGGGGAAACGGCTGGATTTTGCTTGACTACATTGATATTATAGTACATGTTTTTGATGATGATTCCCGTGAATACTATAATCTTGAAAGATTGTGGCAGGACGGTAAAGTTATAGAATTTGATGATATTGTTTAATGGAGGAAGAAAGTGAAGTACAATCATTTGGAAGTGGAACCTAAGTGGCAAAAGCGATGGGAGGAAAAAGGCTGTTTCCATGCTGAAGAAAACAGCCAAAAGGAAAAGTTTTATGCTCTTATAGAATTTCCTTATCCCTCGGGACAGGGGTTACATGTAGGCCACCCAAGGCCATATACGGCTCTTGATATTGTTTCAAGAAAGAAGAGATTACAGGGATATAATGTGCTTTATCCAATCGGTTGGGACGCATTTGGACTTCCCACGGAAAATTACGCTATTAAAAACCATATCCACCCGGAAGAAGTGACAAAGAAAAATGTTGCAAGGTTTAAAAAGCAAATTCAGTCCCTTGGCATTTCCTTTGACTGGAGCAGAGAAATTAATACAACTGACCCGGACTATTATAAGTGGACGCAGTGGATTTTCCTGCAATTATTTAAAAAAGGTCTTGCATACAAAAAGGAAATGGCTGTCAACTGGTGTACCTCCTGTAAGTGTGTACTTGCCAATGAGGAAGTTATTAACGGACAGTGTGAACGCTGCGGCAGTGAAGTAATCAGAAAAGTTAAATCCCAGTGGATGCTTAAAATTACAGAGTATGCCGACAGACTTATAAGTGATTTGGATTTAGTTGACTATCCTCCAAGGGTAAAGGCACAGCAGAAGAACTGGATTGGCAAGTCTACAGGTGCAGAGGTCGATTTTAAGACAACTGAGGGCGATATTCTTACAGTTTATACAACGAGATGTGATACACTTTTTGGTGCTACATATATGGTAATTTCACCGGAGCATCAGTGTATTGAAAAGTGGCAGGATAAAATTGCTAACATTGAAGAGGTCAGAGCATATCAGACCGAGGCTGCAAAGAAATCGGACTTTGAAAGAACTGAACTTGCCAAGGAAAAAACAGGCGTCAGGATTGACGGCGTAATGGCAATTAATCCTGTCAACGGCAAGGAAATTCCCATCTTTGTATCCGACTATGTACTTGTTTCCTACGGAACAGGCGCCATTATGGCTGTTCCTGCTCACGATACCCGTGACTGGGAATTTGCCAAGAAATTTAACCTGCCCATTATCGAAGTTGTCAAGGGCGGAGAAGATGTGCAGAAAGAGGCATTTACTGACTGTGCAACAGGTGTAATGGTTAATTCAGATTTTATTACAGGACTTTCCGTAGAGGATGCAAAGGTTAAAATGATTGAATGGCTCACAGAAAAAGGTGTGGGTCGTGCAAAGACAAACTACAAGCTGAGGGACTGGGTATTTTCACGCCAAAGATATTGGGGTGAGCCTATTCCCATTGTTCACTGTGATAAGTGCGGTTATGTTCCTATTCCCGAAAGTGAGCTCCCCCTTAAACTTCCAATGGTGGACTCCTATGAACCTACCGATACAGGTGAATCTCCTCTCTCTAAAATGACAGATTGGGTGGAAACAACCTGCCCCCATTGCGGCGGTAAGGCCCACAGGGAGACGGACACAATGCCCCAGTGGGCAGGTTCTTCCTGGTATTTCCTAAGATATATGGACCCCCATAATAATGACGCTTTAGCAAGCAAAGAGGCTCTTAACTACTGGTCGCCTGTTGACTGGTATAACGGTGGTATGGAACACACAACTCTCCACCTTCTTTACAGCCGTTTCTGGCATAAGTTTCTTTATGATATTGGAGTAGTTCCAACTCCCGAACCCTATGCCAAAAGAACATCTCACGGTATGATTCTTGGAGAAAACGGCGAAAAGATGAGCAAATCCAGGGGTAATGTGGTAAACCCTGATGAGATTGTTGAACAATACGGTGCAGATACAATGCGTCTGTACGAAATGTTTATCGGTGACTTTGAAAAGGCAGCTCCCTGGAAAGCTGAAAGCATTAAAGGGTGCCGCAGATTTTTAGAAAGATACTACAATCTCCAGACTAAGCTTATTGACGGGGAAGAAATCCGCAAGGAGCTTGAGACCTCTTTCCACAAGACAATTAAGAAAGTGGGAGAGGATATTGAAAATATTAAGTTTAATACTGCTATTGCCGCCCTTATGGCTCTTATGAACGATATTGCAAATGTAGGCAATATTAATAAGGCGGAATACAGAGTGTTTTCAATTTTACTCAATCCATTTGCCCCACACATCACTGAGGAAGTTTGGTGTGAAGCAAAACTTGGTGAAGGTATGATTGTAGATAACAGTTGGCCACAGTATGATGAATCCAAGTGCAAGGCTGATGAAATTGAGATTGCGGTTCAGGTAAACGGCAAAATTAAGGCAAAGCTAATGGTTCCTGCCGAGGCTGGACAGACTGAGGCAATTTCACTTGCAAAATCTGACGGGAATGTTCAAAAAGCGATAAATGGTATGAATATTATCAAGGAAATTTATGTTAAGGGCAGACTTGTGAATATAGTAGTCAAGCCCTAAATCAACAAAATTCAACGAAAAAACGATTAAAATTTATATTTTCCTTGACAATTTGTACTACTTTATTGTATAATCAATATTGCGATTAAGCAAATTACCCATGCCAAGTGGCAGATGGGAGGGAAATATAAATGGCAGAAGTAAGATTAAAAGAAAATGAATCTCTTGAAAGCGCTTTAAGAAGATTTAAGAAGCAGTGTGCAAGAGCAGGCGTTATCGCAGAGGTGCGTAAGAGAGAAGCATACGAAAAGCCTTCAGTAAAGCGTAAGAAAAAGTCTGAAGCAGCTCGTAAAAGAAAGTATAAGTAATATATGCTTATAAGGCGGACAGTTTAATATACTGTCCGCATTTTATTTATAAAACTGATTGAAAGGTTTTTAGCTATGAAAAAGATTTTAGTTATGCTGGGTCCAAACCTTAATATGGTTGGCACAAGGGAAAAATCAATATATGGTGAGGAAAATGCCGATACTATAAATACAGATATTAAGAACTTTGCAAAGGATGCAGGTTTTGATTGTGATATTTTTCAGTCTAATCACGAGGGAGATTTAATTGATAAAATACACGGAGTAATGGGTGTTTATGACGGAGTTGTACTTAATGCAGGTGCATTAACCCACTATAGCTATGCTCTTAGGGACGCAATAGCCTCTGTAAAGTCCGTTCCATTTGTTGAGGTGCATATGTCTAATATTCACAGTAGAGAAGAATTTAGGCACACCTCTGTTATTTCTGCCGTTTGTGTAGGTCAGATTTGCGGATTTGGCAAGAAAAGCTACAGACTGGGAATACAGGCGTTAAAGGATTTGATTTAATTGGATATTTATAAAAAAAGAATAGCCAACCTTATTTCAAAGACAGATGATGATGTTTTTCTCATAACCGACGATAAAAATATCTACTATTTAACGGGACTTTGGGATAGCAACGGATATCTTTTAGTATGTAATAAGGGAGCGTTTCTCTTTGTTGACTTTAGATACGGAGAAGTTGCAGAGAAAACCGTAAAATCAGCAAAGGTTAAGGTTTTTGTCAAGTTATTTGATGAACTTAATACTGTAATTAAAAAGTATAGTATAAAAAAATGTTTTTGTGAAACTGATAAAATGACAGTCAGTGAATACAAAAAATTTTCAGAAAAACTTAACTGTACCCTGTCAGATGACAGAAAACTTGATGATATTATTGGAGATATGCGTATTGTTAAGGATGAAGCAGAAATAGCACTTCTTCAAAAGGCACAGGATATTACGGAAAAAGCTCTTGAAAATATTAGACCTATGATTTCTGATGGTGTGACGGAAAAAATGGTAGCAACTGAACTTGAACATCAGATGAAAATTCTGGGTGCTGAAGAGGCGTCCTTTGATTTAATTGCTATTACAGGTAAAAAGACTGCACTTCCACACGGCGTTCCCGATGATGAAAAAATTAAAAAGGGAGATTTTTTCACCCTGGATATTGGCGCAGCATACAAGGGATATCACAGCGATATGACAAGAACCCTTTGTATCGGTGAACCAACACGGGAAATGAAAAAGGTATATGACATAGTTTTAAAGGCACATAAAAAAGCCTTAGACAGCGTTCAGCCCGGAATTAGGTGCAGTGATATTGATAAAATTGCTCGTGACTATATATATTCACAGGGATATGAGGGTTGTTTCGGCCACGCAACAGGCCATGGGGTAGGCCTTGATATTCACGAATTGCCCACGGTAAGCACTAAGTCAGATGTTGTTCTTAAAAAGGGTATGGTAATTACCGTTGAACCGGGAATTTATCTTAAAGACAAATTTGGGGTCAGAATAGAGGACACAGTAGTTGTTACGGAAAACGGTTATAAATCTTTCGCAGCAATTCCCAAAGATTTGACAATTATATAAAAATAGGTTGCAATTTTTGCGTATAGAATGTATAATAGATACGATAATATGTGTTTATCGCATTAGAAAAGAATTTAGGAGGATTGCCCAATGATTTCAGCAGGTGATTTTAGAAACGGCGTTACTTTTGAAATGGACGGTCAGGTTGTTCAGGTTATTGAATTCCAGCATGTTAAACCGGGAAAAGGTGCCGCTTTCGTTAGAACAAAATATAAAAATGTTATTACAGGTGCAGTAGTTGAAAAGTCTTTCAACCCAAATGATAAGTACCCTAAGGCATACATTGAAAGAAAAGATATGGAATACAGCTACGAGGACGGCGGTCTGTATTACTTTATGGATACAGAAACATGGGAAACTCTGCCTATAAGCGGAGATATTCTTGGAGACTCCTTTAAGTTTGTAAAAGAAAATATGGTTTGCAAAATTCTTTCCTACAAGGGAAATGTTTTCGGCGTTGAACCGCCTAATTTTGTTGAACTTAAAGTAACAAAGACTGACCCAGGTTTTAAGGGTGATACAGCTACTAATGCCACAAAACCGGCAACCCTTGAAACAGGTGCAGAGATAAAGGTTCCGCTATTTATTGATGAAGGTGAAGTTATTCAGATAGATACCAGAACCGGAGAATATATGGGTAGAGCATAATGAAACTTACAGAAAAAATTTCTTATATAAAAGGCTTTGCAGAGGGCCTGAATCTTGATGAAAATAAGGACGAAAATAAGGTAATAAGCAAGATTTTGGATTTACTTCAGGATATGTCAGAAGAGATTGAAGAACTTCAGGAATGTTATGACGAATCGGTAGAGATTATTGACGCCATTAATGATGATTTATGTGAAGTAGAAAATCTTGTATATGATGAGGATGAATGTTCCGATGACTGCGACTGCTGCCATGAGGATTGTGACTGTGAGGATGAGGAAAACCCCATGTATGAGGTTACCTGTCCCGACTGTGATAAGAAAATTGCGGTGACAGAAAATCAACTTCTTTATGGTGAAATTGATTGTCCTGACTGCGGTGCGGTGCTTGAATTTGATTTTTCTGACTTGGACGAGTGCCACCAGGAGGATTGCGACTGCGGTTGTCACGACAACAAGCATTTAGGCGAAGATGATTTAATGTCTTAACAATTAACAAAATTTAACCCCTGGGATATTATATCTCAGGGGTGTTTTTTTGCTTTATAAAAGGGTGAAGAAGAAAAATAAAATAAAAAAATTTATTTATATTGTAATTATACTGGTTGTTCTTATTTTTACTTTATTTGAATTATACATAAAACCTCTGGAAATTAAAATACTTGAAAACAGGGCGAAGGTTCTTGTTGAGGATAGAATATCCGAAATTGCAGATGATGTTATTTCTTCAAAAGAATATAACTATGACAATTTATTAAAAAAGACCTTATCAAAGGGTAATGTAGTAACTTCCCTTAGTGTTAATACAACGGAAGTTAATAAACTGCAAAATGAATTTTCCGATATATTTCAAAATAAAATGGATGACCTGATTACACAGCATTTCTCGGTTCCTATTGGAGATATAACCAATATCAGCTTTCTCTCTACAAAGGGGCCTAAGATTACATTTTCCTATGATATGACCGGTTCTGTTGATGTGCAGTTAAAGAGCAAATTTACATCTTCCGGAATAAATCAGACTCTCCATATTGTAACAATGCTTGTAGACGCTGAAATTGTTTTTATAAGCAATTCTTATATGAAAAATATGGTGATACAAAACGAATTTGCAGTAAGCGAAACTGTCATAGTAGGTGATACTCCTGACTATCTGTATCCAAGATAAATATTGTTAAAAGTATATGAAAAATAATTGTTTTTATTGTTGAAATAAAACATATCTTGTGGTACAATATATAAGATAATACAATAGATTGGAGTATTATTTTGAAGGACGCAAATGTTAGAGAGATGAATTATCTTGAAAAACAGGACTATTACCTTAAACTTATTGCAGAAATTATGGCTGTAAGAAAAAGAGGAGATAAGCCTGTTGCTTTTATTCATACATACGGTTGTCAGCAAAATGTAGCTGACAGCGAAAAAATAAAAGGTATGCTGCACCAAGCCGGTTTTGATTTTTCCGACCGGCCTGATGATGCCGATTTTATACTTTTCAATACCTGTGCTGTAAGGGAACACGCAGAGGACAGAGTTTTCGGCAATGTGGGAGCTTTAAAAAACATAAAGAGGAAACACCCAAGTACCTTGATAGCCCTTTGTGGTTGTATGATGGAACAAAAGCATATTGCCGAAAGAATGTATAACAGCTTTCCCTTTGTTTCACTTGTATTTGGTACTCACTCATTACAGAATTTTCCCGAACTTTATTACAGAGCATTGTTTACAGGAAAAAGGGTATATGAGCGTGACAATGATGATAAACTAATTTATGAGGGTATTCCCACCAAAAGAGACGGCACTTTCAAAGGTTGGCTTTCAATTATGTACGGTTGTGACAACTTTTGCACATATTGTATTGTCCCCTATGTAAGAGGCAGGGAAAGAAGCCGTAAATCGGCTGACATTTATAAAGAGGCACGCGAAATGATTAACAGCGGGTATAAGGACATAACCCTGCTGGGACAGAATGTTAATTCCTACGGTAAGGGACTGGGTGAGGATATATCCTTTGCAAAGCTTATCGGTGAAATAGATAAAATCCCAGGGGACTACTGGCTTCGTTTTATGACCAGCCACCCCAAGGATTGCTCCAGGGAGCTTATTGATACAATGGCTAACAGCCAACACATTAGTAAGCATCTTCACTTGCCTTTCCAAAGTGGTTCTGACAGAATTTTGAAAAAAATGAACCGTCATTATGACCGTAAAAAATATATTGAAATTATTAATTACGCAAAGGAGAAAATTCCGGATATTTCAATTACAAGTGATATTATTGTTGGCTTTCCCGGTGAAACCTATGAAGATTTTAAAGAAACGCTATCCCTTATCAGGGAGGTGAAATTTACTTCACTTTTTACCTTTATCTATTCTCCAAGATTAGGTACCCCTGCGGCAAAAATGGATGACCCTATTTCTGCCGAAGAAAAGTCAAAATGGTTTCAGGAACTTTTGACAGTGCAGGAGGAAATTGCCGCAGAGAGATGTTCCTCAATGGTTGGAAAAAAGGAAAAAATTCTTGTTGAAAGTCTTAACCAAAAGAATGGTAAACTTCAATGCAGAAATTCCGGCAATATTATTGTTGAGTGTGACGGCGACGAAAGTCTGATAGGAACATTCCAAACAGCGGAAATTACACAGGCAAGGAACTGGATATTAAGAGGAAAAATAATTAATTAAAATTAGGGAGATTATTATGGAAGAAAAGATTATTAATTTAGCAAGAGAAATCGGAAAGTTAATCCAGCAAGAAGAATGTTACCATTCTATGGAAAGCTCAAGACTTGCTTCTGATGAGGACAAAGAACTACAGGATTTAATCGGTGAATTTAACCTTAAAAGAATTGCAATCAATGAAGAGGGTATGAAAAAGGACCGTAACCAGGAAAAAATCCAGTCTTATAACAACGAGATGAGAGAAATTTATACAAAGATTATGAATAACGAACATATGATTTCTTACAATGACTCAAAGTCGGAGCTTGACAGGCTTGTAAACAGAGTTGTAGCAATTATCACCCAATCAGCTAACGGCGACGACCCAGAAACGACAGATGTCCACGAGGGTTGCACAGGAGATTGTTCCGGATGCCATAGCTGCGGCTGATTAATTTGTAAAGGAAAGGATGTGAGAGAATGGCGGAATTATCACCAATGATGAAACAATATTTTGATATAAAAGAAAAGAATAAGGATAGTATTCTTTTTTTCAGATTAGGTGACTTTTACGAAATGTTCTTTGATGACGCAAAGCTTGCCTCAAAAGAGCTTGACCTTACTCTCACAGGCAGAGATTGCGGACAGGAAGAAAAAGCACCCATGTGCGGTGTCCCTTTCCATAGCTGCGACAGTTACATATCAAGACTTGTACAAAAGGGATACAAGGTTGCAATTTGTGAACAGACCGAGGACCCTTCAAAGGCAAAGGGTATAGTTAAAAGAGAGATTATAAGGGTAATTACCCCAGGTACGGTTATAGAGTCAAGTATGCTGGACGAAAGCAAAAACAACTTTATTTCATCTGCATATATGGCTAATAACAAAATTGGTTTATCTTTCTGTGATATTTCTACAGGAGAATTATTTGTAACAGAAATTTCAGGCGATAATCTACAGGAACAGTTACAGGACCAACTTATAAGCTACAATCCCAGTGAAATACTCATTGGCGGTGAAATTGTAAAGTTTAAGAGTTTATCAACCTTTATTAAAGAAAAGTTGACTGCTTCTGTGGAAATGCTGACCGATGAAGAATACGGTTATCTTATTTCCCTGGAAAGTGTAAATGCGCAGTTTTCCCATAAAGATGTTGAGCTTATAAAAGATAAAAATGAAGTTGTTTCTTCCATTGGCGCATTACTGAATTATCTTAAAAAAACGCAAAAAACGGGTTTTGAAAGAATAACAGGCTTTGAACTTTATAATGATAATCAGTATATGAACCTTGATTTTAATACAAGAAGAAACTTAGAGCTTACCCAAACTATGATGAACAAGGAAAAAAGGGGTTCGCTTATATGGATTTTGGACCATACAAAAACCGCAATGGGAAAAAGGCTTATCAGATACTGGCTGGAGCATCCCCTTATTAACCTTGCAACAATATTAAAAAGACAGAGCGCTGTTGGGGAACTTGTGAATGATACTGTAAAAAGACTTGAGATTACAGCAAATTTAGTTGGTATATTTGATATTGAACGAATTATGACAAAGATTGTCTACGGTAATGCCAATGCTCGGGAACTCCGTTCTTTGTGTTCCGCATTTGAAAATATGCCGCAGATTAAGTCCCTTATAAAAAATTTTGATTCAGAACTTATCAGAAGTTTATATGATGATATTGATACACTGGAGGATATTTACACTCTGATTAATTCTGCTATTGTTGATGAACCACCTTTCTCGGTAAAGGAGGGCGGACTTATCAGAGAGAGCTACAGTGAGGAACTGGACAGAGTCCGTTCTGATATGAACAGCGGAACCTCTCTCCTTGCTAAAATAGAGGCAGAACAAAAGGAGAAGACAGGAATTACAAAACTCAGGGTTGGTTATAACAGAGTTTTTGGTTACTATATTGAGGTAACAAATTCTTATAAAGACAAAGTCCCTCCCGAATACATAAGAAAACAGACCCTTACAAATTGTGAAAGATATATTACACAGGAACTAAAGGAACTGGAGGGAAGAATACTTGGTGCAAAAGACCGTTCTTTTGGTCTTGAATATACAATTTTTACCCAGATAAGAGAAAAGGTTGCAAATAACCTTGACAGAATTGAAAAAACGGCAAGGGCTATTGCAGTTCTTGATGTGCTTACAAGTCTTGCCAATGTTTCAAGCGACAACAATTACTGTTGTCCGGAAGTTAATCTTTCAAATAAGATTATTCTTAAGGATTCCAGACATCCTGTTGTAGAGGCCCTGCTGAAAGGAGCGCCATTTGTTCCAAACGATGTACTTCTGGACAGTGAGGGAAACAGGGTTTCTATTATAACAGGCCCTAATATGGCAGGTAAATCTACATATATGAGGCAGGTAGCCCTAATTGTCCTTATGGCGCAAATGGGTTGTTTTGTGCCTGCAAAGTATGCGGAAATAGGAATTGTTGACAGTATATTTACAAGGGTCGGTGCTTCGGACGATTTGGCCTCCGGACAGTCAACCTTTATGGTTGAGATGAACGAGGTTGCAAATATTGTTAAAAAGGCAACTGCAAAGTCCCTTTTGATTTTTGATGAAATTGGCAGAGGTACAAGCACCTTTGACGGTATGAGTATTGCAAGGGCAGTTCTGGAATATGTTGTTGATAAGAAGAAACTTGGTGCAAAGGCCCTTTTTGCTACTCATTATCATGAGTTAACCATTATGGAGAATATTCTTGAGGGCGTTAAAAATTACAATATTGCAGTAAAAAAACGCGGTGATGATATTACATTTCTTCGCAGAATTGTACCCGGAGGCGCTGATGACAGTTACGGTATAGAAGTAGCCAAACTGGCGGGCTTGCCGGACTGGATTATAAAGAGGGCTAAAGAGATTTTAAAGGAGCTTTCATCGGAAGATAAAGATTACAGTAAGGTTTTTTCCAATGTTTCCGAAATATCTCCGGAAGAAGATGATATACAGCTAAATTTATTAAGTACGGCTGATAACGGTATAATAGATAAACTGAAAAATACCGATGTGGATACTCTTACACCTATTGAGGCTATGAACTTATTATACGAGCTTAAAAAAATGATTTAGAAAATTTACAAAAGATTAGGAGGCGGACGCTTTGGGAAGAATTAATGTACTTGATAAGCATGTGGCAGAGCTTATTGCCGCAGGCGAGGTAGTTGAGCGTCCATCTTCTGTTGTAAAAGAGCTCCTGGAAAATTCCATAGACGCAGGCGCTGACAAAATCACTGTAGAAATTCAGCATGGCGGTATTGATTTTATCAGAATAACCGATAATGGACACGGCATTTTAAGGGACGATATAAGGAATGCCTTTAAGAGAAACGCAACAAGCAAGATTGCCGTGGAAACAGACCTTGAAAAAATTGGGACACTGGGTTTTAGAGGAGAGGCTCTTGCCTCGATTTCTTCCGTATCAAAGGTACAGATGATTACCAAAGCTGTAGAGGAGGAGATTGGCACAGCCTATGAAATAAACGGAGGGGAAGAGGTATCCTTTAATGATGCAGGCTGTCCCAACGGTACAACCTTTATAATCAGGGATTTATTTTACAATGTTCCTGCCAGGTATAAGTTTTTAAAAAAAGATGTTTCCGAGGGAAACGCTGTTGCAGGTGTTATAGACAGAATTGCATTATCCCACCCGGAAATAGCTATTACATTTGTCAGAGACAGCAAGACGGTGTTAAAAACTTCCGGCGACGGAAAACTTTTGTCTGCCATATATTCTGTTTACGGCAGAGATTTTGCAAATTCCTTAATGCCTGTTGAGTATGAATTAAACGGAATGAAACTAACAGGGTATGTAAGTAAACCCTCCAGCGGAAGAGCAAACCGCAATATGCAAAATACCTTTATTAACGGCAGATTTGTTAAATCACGAACAGTGTCGGTTGCCCTTGATGAGGCATTTAAAGGTGCAATTATGGTTGGTAAATTTCCATCCTGTGTTCTTAATTTAGAGATTTCACCCAGTGCCGTTGATGTTAATGTTCACCCAGCAAAAATTGAAATTAGATTTATAAATGAAAGACCCGTTTTTGATGTGGTGTACCACGGAATAAAATCTGCACTTCTGAAAAACGATACGAGAAAAGAAGCTGTTATTAATAAATCTGTAAAACACAATGTTAAACCTATTAACCCCTTTGAATTGGCAGGCAGGGTTATAAAGGACAAGCCGCTTATTCTAAAGGATAATGCTCCTAGGGAAGAAAAAAGGACTCATACCTCTGTTTTTGATGATTTGGATATTACCCCGAAAACAGAAGGTGTGAAACATAACGCGGTTCATAAAAATAAAGTTTCAGATTGTGTGAAATTTATAAATAAACCTAAACCTGCCCAACACACAGAAAATTATCTTAATATTTTGGACTCTCATAATTCTGCAAATGCTATTTCTGACAATGTAAATAACGAGGTAGATGTTGTTTCCTCACAAAACCCTGACAGCAATAAAAAATATGAGGTCACCACTCTAATTGATGAGGATAAAGAGAGTTTTAGGTTTATCGGCGAAGCAATGAATACCTACATAATTGTTGAAACCGACAACAATAAGCTAATACTTATTGACAAACACGCTGCCCACGAAAGAATTATTTTTGAAAAATTAAAAAGGGAACAGGGAAAGGGTACTGCTCAAATGCTTTTGGTGCCTGTTACGATTACCCTGGAAAAGTCAGAATACAATGTGGCAACGGAAAACCTTAACTTATTTAAAGAAGTTGGGTTTGAGGTTGAGGATTTCGGAAACAGTTCTATTATTGTAAGGAGCGCTCCGTCTTATCTTAGAAATGACGATATACAGGATACCGTTGTTGAAATATGTACCCATATTGCAGAAAATCGTAAAATCATTATAAGCCAGCATATGGAATGGATATATCATAATATATCCTGTCGTTCTGCAATTAAGGCAGGAAACAAAAGTACAAATGAAGAGTTGATTGATATTGCCAAACAGGTATTTTCTGATGATAATATTAGATACTGTCCTCACGGCAGACCTGTTTGCATTGAACTTTCAAAATATGAAATTGAAAAACAGTTTGGAAGAGTTTAAATGGAGAAAACAAAAGTTGTTTCTATTGTAGGCCCGACTGCATCCGGAAAAACAGAGATGTCAATCGCTGTTGCAAAAAAATTTAACGGTGAGGTGATTTCTGCCGACTCAATGCAAATCTATAAGGAGATGAATATTGCAACTGCAAAACCTGATAAAAAGGAAATGCAGGGTATTGCGCACCACCTAATAGATTTTATAGAGCCGGAGAAGGAATATTCTGTTGCGCAATTTGTAAAGGACGCAAAAGAAAAAATTAAGGATATTGCAAATAGAGGTAAACTGCCCGTTATAGCCGGAGGTACAGGCCTATATGTAAATTCACTTCTCAATAATATTCAATTTAACGAATATGGAGTGGATTATAAGTTAAGGGAAAGACTTTTACAAAAGGGCGACGAGGAACTTCTTGAAAAATTAAAAAGTGTAGATTTTCCTACATATGAAAAGCTCTCCCCTGAAAGAAATCACAAGAGAATTGTAAGGGCCCTTGAAATATACTATCAGACCGGCAAGCCAAAGTCGGTTATAGATAAAGAATCTCTTAGCATAGAATCCCCTTATGACGCCATAAAAATTGGACTTACAGCGAGGGACAGAGAATATATTTATGACAGAATAAATATTCGTGTAGACCTAATGGTGGAAAAGGGAATTTTAAATGAGGCAAAGTATCTACTTGGAAAAAAACTTAGCAGTACCGCCTCCAAGGCAATAGGTTATAAAGAGTTTATACCTTATTTTAATGGTGAAAAAACTCTTGAGGAGTGCAAGGAAATTTTAAAGAGGGAAACAAGAAGATACGCAAAACGCCAGCTTACATGGTTTAGGCGTGATAAAGAAATTAATTGGCTGGAAATAGACAAATTAAGCCCGGAGGAATTAATTGAAAGGGCTTTAGATATAATAAAAAAAGGACTGTAAAATGGAAAAGGCTAAAGTTAAAAAACTGATAATTGGACTTATTTCAGCATTTATAATTATATATATTGTTTATGTGGGTTTTAGCAAAATTTTTGATGCAGACGGCATTGAAACGGAAATTGCCACGGAAATATCGGCAACGGATTCCCTCTACGAAGACGGAATTATTATAAGAGAGGAATCTATTATTAAGAATAATAAGGACGGCGTCATTTCTTATGTGGCAAATGACGGGGACCATGTTGCCAAAAATGAAGTTATTGCCTCGTTGTATAAAAATGAAGAAGATGTTATTAACAACAAGGCCCTCAATGATGTGAACGAGGAAATTAATCAGATAAAAAAACTTAGGGCAATCGCCAGCACCGGAGACTTAGCAATAGACAATATTAATAGTCAGATAAATAATGCAATTATAAGTCTTAATACTAATATTGCGGACAGGGACTTTATAAATACTGACGATTATGTAAATGATTTAACCTATCTCATAACAGAAAGACTTGTTGTTACGGATAATGCAGTTGATATTTCAAAAAAATTAAATGAACTAAGGGCAGAAAAAACGGAACTTAAAAATAATACAACAAAGGCTACCGGTCATATAAAGGCAAAGAAAGCAGGCTGTTTTGTATCCTCTGCCGACGGTTTTGAATCTATCTTTGATTATGAAAATGTAAAGACTATTAATATTAAAGATTTTAATAAGATGAAAGAGGCAGAACCCAAAAAGGTTTCTGATAATACAGTGGGCAAGCTTATTACAAATGTTGATTGGTATGTGGTTTGTCCAATCTCAAGACAGGACGCTTTAAGAATTACCACAAGCGGTTATCAGAAGGTTACAATTAATATGCCCTTTGCCACAACCACCTCGATACCTGCATATATTGAATCTGTAAATCAGGATAATACCGGTGACGGCGACAGTATTATAGTTCTTAGATGTGACTATATGAATTCTGAGCTTGCTTCAGTAAGGAATGAAAACATTGAAATATGTCTTAATACATATTCCGGTATAAGGGTAAGTAAGGACGCCATACATGATGGCATAGTAAAGAAAATTTCTGAAGATGAAGGAGGTAACCAGATTACAAAGAAAAAGAAAGTACAGGGAGTATATGTGCTTTACGGTAATGAACTTCAATTTAAGGAAATATCAATTCTATATTCCGGTTCAGACTTTGTAATTTGTGACCCATCACCAAAAAAAGGAAAACTCTTTAACGGCAAAACAGTTTCTCTATATGATAATATTGTTATAAAAGGAGATGACCTCAAAGATGGTAAAATCGTTAAGTGATATTGAGTATAATTACAAATATATAAATGAAAAAATTTCTGAGGCTGCTGAAAAAGCGGGAAAAAAGAGAGAGGATATTATTTTTCTGTCTGCAACAAAGACAGTTGAACCTGAGTATATTAACTACGCTATTTCGTTAGGCCTTGATTATATTGGAGAGAATAAGGTTCAGGAATTAATTTCAAAGTATGACAAATATAATCTTGATAATTGTTCACTACAGTTTATTGGTCATCTCCAAACAAACAAGGTAAGGCAGATTGTTGACAAGGTGGATTTAATTCAATCTGTGGATTCCCTTAAACTTGCAAAGGAAATTTCAAGGGTTTCCGTAAATAAAGGAATTAATACTGATATTTTAATCGAAGTAAATATAGGAAAAGAGGAGAATAAATCAGGTGTTATGCCTGAAAATCTGGAAAATCTGATTTATGAGATAAAGGATTTACCAGCAATTAGTATAAAAGGACTGATGACAATACCGCCGATTTGTGATAATACCGACAAAATTCGTAATTATTTTTATGATATGCATAATAAGTTCCTTGACATATCGTCAAAAAAATTAGATAATGTATCTATGGATATTCTGTCTATGGGAATGTCCGGTGATTATTATGAGGCAATTCTCGAAGGGGCCAATATGGTGAGGATTGGTTCAGCGTTGTTTGGAAACAGAATTTATAAATAAAAACGGAGGTTTATGGCTATGTCTGGTTTTGTTGATAAAATAAAAAATATGTGGGCTTCCCCTGATGATGAATATGAGTATGACGAATATGAATTAGAGGGTGAAGAGGAAACAGAGAGCTACGACGATTACAGCGATGACAGAGAGTACAGAAGAACTGACAGGAGAAGATCCTCAACTTACTCGGAATATGAAAGCGGCAACAAGGTTGTGAATATCAGCGCAAGCACTAAAATCCAGGTTGTACTCTTTAAGCCCGAGAGATTTGGAGAGGAAACAAGGACTATTGCAGATGAGCTCCTTAAAAATCGTACGGTGGTTCTTAATCTTGAAGATACCAACAGGGATATGTCAAGAAGAATTATTGACTTTCTCAGCGGTGTTGCCTATGCAAAGCAGGGCAAAATTAAGAAAATTGCCAACAGTACATTTATTATAATGCCTGAAAATGTTGACTTTACAGGCGATGATTTACTTGATGAGCTTGAAAACAGCGGTGTATATTTTTAATAAATGATTTCTGAAAACACAGAAAACGAGATACTTATATCAAGAATATCTGATTTATATTATCTTTCCATGGAAAGAAATACTCCATCTTTTACCGGTTTCTTAAATGAAAGAGAAGTTTCCGTTTGCAGAAATGCCCTTAAGGACTTTGGTATGACAGATTACGCGTTTTTCGGAGGTTATAATAATAGCCAAAGAAGTATCCTGGGATTTTTTGCATCAGAATGTGACTTTCCTATATCTATTATTGAATTTAGATATAGAAAACAGGACAAGTTAAATCACAGACAATTTCTCGGTACAATTCTTTCAACCGGGGTAAAGCGTTCTGTGGTAGGAGATATTATCTGTAGGGAGGGAATAACATATGTTTTTGTTATCTCCCAAAATGCAGATTACATTATGTCTCAGATAAATAAGGTTGCAAGGGTAGGGGTAAAGTCCAAAATAATTAAGTTATCGGATTTTTCCTATACACCGGAATTTAAAATTCTTGATTGTACGGTGGCCTCCCTAAGGCTTGACGCTGTTGTTTCGGCAATCACAGGTCTTAGCAGGGAGAAAACAAGGTCGCTTATTCTTTCAAAAAGTGTTTTCCTTAATTATCTTGAAACTGATGATTTTAGTGCCAAGATTAAGGAAAGCGATGTAATTTCCATTAGAAAATATGGAAAATATATTTTTGAAGAGGTAATTGGCTGTACAAAAAAAGGCAGGCAAAAAATTAAAATAAAACAATACATATAAGGGAGAGTTAATAATGCTTACTATTGATGAAATTAAAGATGTAAAATTCAGAACAAAAAAAGGCGGCACTTTCTATAATGCTGAAGATGTTGATGCTTTTATTGATGAAATCATTGAAACATTTGAACAGAAGAACAGCGAAAGAGCAGAGCTTATTCACAAGATGGACATTCTTGCTACGAGGGTAGAACAGTATCGTTCTGATGAAGAAACTGTAAGAAATGCACTTTTATCTGCACAAAAGGTTGCCGACTCAACCCTTAAAGAGGCAAATGAGCAGTCAGAAGTTTCTATAAAAAATGCAGAGGAAAAATCCACTAAAATGATTGCTGATGCCGAATCAAAAGTTGCAGCAGAGAAGAAGTCCCTTATTAAATTGCAAAAGCTGGTTGCAGAAATGAGAGAGGAACTTTTCCAAAAGGTTAAGAGCTGTATTGATGTTGTTGATAATTTACCTGCAGAGGGTACAGTTAAGGAAATTAGGGATAGACTTGATAAGGAGTTTCCTACACCTTTGGCTGACACTATGGGTGAACCTGATGAATTGGAAGTTGATAAGAAAGAACAGGAAACAGAAAAATCTTATGCAGAAGAACCGGAGCAAAAGAGCGAGCCTTCAACACCTGTTACTGAAAATACAACAAAGTTCGGTGTTCTTAAATTTGGCAGCAATTATGATGTAGAATAATAACTTAAATTATAATAAATGGGGAGAAATAGAATGTCACAGGACTACAATCAGACTTTAAATCTTCCAAAGACTGACTTTCCTATGAGGGCAGGTCTTCCAAGCAGCGAGCCTGTTACACTAAAGTCTTGGGAAGAAAGAAAAATTTATGATAAATTAATGGAGAAAAACGAGGGTAAACCAACCTTTATTCTGCATGATGGTCCTCCTTATGCAAACGGTAATATCCATTTAGGACACGCTTTAAATAAAATTCTTAAAGACTTTATTGTTCGTTACAAGAATATGGCTGGTTTTAAAGCACCATTTGTCCCCGGCTGGGATACCCACGGTCTTCCAACAGAGCTTAAAGCAAGACAAAAAGCCGGTGTTGGAAATTCAGCAGAAATTTCTATTGTTGAGCTTAGAAAAATGTGCCAGGAATTTGTAACAGGTTATATTAATGACCAGAGAACACAGTTTAAAAGGCTGGGCATTATCGGTGAATGGGATAACCCATATATCACCCTTAAACCTGAATTTGAGGCTGAACAAATCAGAGTTTTTGCCGAAATGGCAACAAAGGGTTATATTTATAAGGGCTTAAAGCCTGTTTATTGGTGCCCTGAATGTAAAACTGCCCTTGCTGAGGCAGAAATTGAATATGCGGAAGACCCCTGTCATTCTATTTATGTAAAGTTTAATGTAACCGATGATAAGGGCGTATTCTCAAAATTGGGAATAGACCCGTCAAAGGTTAATTTTGTTATATGGACTACCACCACATGGACCCTTCCTGCCAATGTTGCAATTTGTGTTGGCCCAAGATATGAATATTCCATAATTAAATGCGGTGATGAATATTTAGTTATGGCTACCGACCTTTACAAGTCTGCGATGGAAACGGCAGAAATTTCTGATTATCAGGTAGTAGCTACAGTCAAGGGCAGTGAGCTTGAATATATAAAAACGGCTCATCCTTTCCTTGACAGAGAATCCCTTGTTATTGTGGGTGACCATGTTACTCTTGAAAGTGGTACAGGGTGCGTACATACAGCTCCCGGCCACGGTGTGGACGACTACAATGTGTGTCAGAACTATCCGGAAATACCTGTAATTTGTCCCGTTGACTCCAACGGCGTATTAACTGATGAGGCAGGTCAGTTTGCTGGTCTTACTACTGAAGAAGCCAATAAGAAGATAGCAATTCACCTTGATGAAACCGGTTCGCTTTTTGCACTAAAGAAGATTGTCCATCAGTATCCCCATTGTTGGAGATGTAAAACTCCTATTCTCTTTAGGGCGACTGACCAGTGGTTCTGTTCTGTTGACGATTTTAAAGATGAGGCTGTTAAGGCTATTAACAGCGTTCAGTGGATTCCTGCATGGGGTCGTGACAGAATTACAAATATGGTTAAAGAAAGAAAGGACTGGTGTATTTCCCGCCAGAGAAAGTGGGGAGTGCCTATTCCAATTTTCTTCTGTAAAGAATGCGGAGAGGCTCATATTGATAAGGAGGCAATGCTTGCCGTTGCAGACTTATTTGAGAAAGAGGGTTCTAACGCTTGGTATAATCACTCTGCTGAGGAAATTCTCCCAAAGGGTACTAAGTGTAAAAAATGCGGCTGCACAGAATTTGAAAAAGAAAAGGATATTATGGATGTATGGTTTGACAGTGGTTCTTCCCATACCGCTGTTGTTAAGAAGAGAAGTAACCTTACTTATCCGGCAGACCTCTATCTTGAGGGTAACGACCAGTACAGAGGTTGGTTCCAGAGTTCCCTCCTTACTTCTGTAGCTACAACCGGTAACGCACCTTATAAGACGGTGCTTACCCATGGTATGATTCTTGATGAAGAGAGAAGAAAGTTCAGTAAGTCCCTGGGTAACGGTATAGTTCCACAGGAGGTTACAGAGAAGTACGGTGCAGATGTACTTAGACTTTGGGTAGCATCAACGGACTACCAAAGCGATGTTCATATTTCCAATGATATTCTCAAACAGATTTCTGAATCCTACAGAAAAATCAGAAACACAGCAAGGTATATACTTGGTAATGTTTCCGACTTTAATCCTAATACAGATTTACTGTCTGTAGAAGAATTACTGCCAATGGATAGATGGGCGCTGGTTAAGTTAAATGAACTTATTACAAAATGCCTTGACTCTTATGACAAGTATGAGTTTCATCAAGTGTATCATTCAGTAAGAAATTTCTGCGTTATTGATATGTCAAACTTCTATCTTGATGTTCTAAAGGACAGACTTTATACTGAAAAGAAAGACAGCAGGACAAGGAGAGCTGCCCAGACAGCAATTTATATAATTCTTAAGGCCTTGACTAAGATTATCAGTCCTATACTTGCCTATACATCAGATGAAATCTGGAAGTATATGCCTCATACCAAAGAGGACGACGCTGAATGTGTATTATTTAACGATATGCCTAAGACAGTAGAAATCAGCGTTTCTGAGGACTTTATGGCACAGTGGGATTTAATTCACAATTTGAGAGATGATGTTAAAAAGGCTCTTGAAGAGGCTGTTAAGTCCAAGATTATTAAAAAATCTTTAGATGCAAAGGTTGTTCTAAACTGCGGCAAAGAAAAACTTGAACAGATTAAGGCAGTAGAAGATGAACTAAAGGGTGCATTTATTGTTTCAGATGTAGAGATTAATGACAACGGTGCTGATGAACTTACAGTTAATATTTATGCCGCCGAAGGCGAAAAATGCGAAAGATGTTGGGAACATTCAACAACAGTTGGCGAAAATTCGGAACACCCAACCCTTTGTGCAAGATGTTGTCAGGTATTAAAATGATTTTCAAATACGGTGCACTTATTGTGCACCGTTTTTATTAATGAGGTGAAAAAGTGATAATTGCATTAGTTATTTCTGCAATAGTTGTTGTTATTGACCAGATAATTAAGTATTTTGTTGTCCTTTACCTGCCCAGCGCCGGAACTGTAAATGCCGTTCCCTATATCCTTGACTTGAATTATGTGGAAAACAGGGGCGTTGCCTTTGGAATGTTTAAAGATATGCGGTGGTTTTTTGTTGTATTTACGGCTGTTATTATTGGGGTATTATTTTATATTATTCTTAAAAAGAAATTTAATTCAAAGCTGTTTTACATTTCTTCCGCTCTGATAATAGGAGGAGGAATAGGAAATATGATAGACAGAATTTATTATGGTTTTGTAATTGATTATTTACAGTTATCATTTTTTAGTCCTGTTTGCAATTTTGCCGACTACTGTATAACCGTTGGTACAATATTGCTTGCCATATATTTTATATTCTTTTCAGATGCCTTTAAAAAGGAAAATGAGAATGGAAAATTATAATTTTACTATTAATGAAGATAATGAAGGAATAAGGGTTGATAAATTTCTTTCTGAGGAATTTACTGATATATCCCGTTCATCAATTGTAAATATGATTGAAAACGGTAACCTTACTGTAAACGGTACACAACAAAATAAAAAGTACAAAATAAAGAACAACGATATAATAAGTTTTACTGTACCTGACCCTGTTGAATATACTGTGGAGGCGGAGGATATACCACTAAATATTATTTATGAAGATGATGATTTGCTGGTGGTAAACAAGGAAAAAGGTATGGTGGTACATCCGGCGCCCGGCAATTATTCCGGAACTCTTGTAAATGCTCTTATGTATCATTGTAAAGACAGTCTTTCGGGTATAAACGGTGTCCTTAGGCCGGGGATTGTTCATAGAATTGATAAAAATACAAGCGGTTTGCTTATTGTAGCTAAAAATGATTTTGCCCATAGCAGCCTTGCACAACAAATTAAGGAGCATAGTTTTAAAAGAGAATATCATGCCGTTGTGTATGGTAACATTAAAGAAAAGGGTTCTGTTAATGCTCCTATAGGAAGAAACAAAAAGGACCGTAAAAAAATGTGCGTCACCTATGAAAACTCAAAGAATGCTGTAACCCACTATGAAGTTATTGATAACTATTACGAATTTACACATATTAAATGTATTTTGGAAACCGGCAGGACACACCAAATAAGGGTTCATATGGCGTCAATAGGACACCCTGTTGCCGGCGACGATGTATACGGTCCTAAAAAGGTAATTACTAAACTTAACGGACAATGCTTGCACGCCAAGGTAATTGGTTTTATCCACCCGAGAAGTGGGGAATACATGGAGTTTAATTCTGAACTTCCCCGATATTTTACTGAATTTCTTGCCGAACTTAAAAACAGGGTGAAGATGTAACAATTTATTTATAAATTATTTTTCATAATCAGAAAAAAACACTTGCAATTAGAGAAATCTTATGTTATTATAAATAGGCGTTTGGAATCTGTCATTTTATGACAGGAGTCAAATCAGGTCGTTGACCGAAGTTTGAAGCGGGATATTCCTCTGCCGAAACGGCAAGAATATCTGAAATTATAGGAGGAAATAAAATGGACGCATTAAAGACAATAGCTGCTTCATCAATGAAGGAATCTTTTCCTGAATTCAGCATTGGTGATACAGTAAAAATTGCCGTAAACATTCGTGAAGGCGAAAGAGAAAGAATTCAGATGTTTGAGGGAACTGTCATCGCAAAGAGAGGCAGTGGTATTTCAGAAACATTCACTGTAAGGAGAGTTTCCTACGGTGTTGGTGTTGAAAGAGTATTCCCGGTACATTCACCTAACGTTGTTGATGTTAAGGTAGTTAGACACGGTAAGGTTCGCAGAAGCAAGCTGTACTATCTGAGAGATAGAGTAGGTAAGGCTGCTAAGGTTAAGGAACAAATCAAAAAGTAATTAAAGGGGACATTTTTGTCCCTTTTTTGCTTTATATGTAAACAAATTATTATTGGGATTTACGGTTAGAGAACAAAATGGATAAAGATACAAATAAAATTTATACAAATTCCGATGCTGTTGTAAAGACAAGCGGTATGTCCAACCTGGTTTTTGACTGGACTAAATCGGTTATTATTGCCCTATTTACAATTATAATTCTACTTACATTCTTTTTCAGAATTGTAGATGTTGACGGTCCGTCAATGAATACAACTTTGTCTGACGGACAAAAGCTCTTTGTGACAAGCCTTTTTTATAAACCTGTTGACGGAGATATTGTTATAATAAGTCACGGTCAGCATCTTGATGAGCCGATTGTCAAGCGTGTAATTGCCACGGAGGGACAGACATTTAAAATTGACTTTAAAAAGAAAAAGGTCTATGTGGACGGTAAAGAGCTTAATGAACCTTATGTAAGTTCTGAACTGGTGCAGGGTGACGCTGAAATACCGTCAATAATACCCAAGGGTAAAATCTTTGTAATGGGTGATAACAGGAAAATTTCTTTGGATAGCCGATACAATCGAGTGGGACTTATTGATGTTGACGATGTAATTGGAAAGGCTCAGTTTGTGCTTTTTCCCTTTAAATATTTGTATTGATTAAGGTAGTGTTTTTATGTCTGACGAAAAATTTACAGAGCTTGAAAATCAGAAAGAAAAAAACGAGAAAATGGGATATGATATTGACATAATTGAAACAGATTTTGAGGCAGAGGAGGAGCTTTCAGACAGTACAGGTGGAACCTCTGTGGTACTTAATACTTCTCCCGTAACCGGTTTTATTTTTGAGATAGCGCGTTCTGTTCTGATTGCTGTTGTGGTCATTGTAATTCTTCTTACTTTCTTTTTCAGGATAGTAAATGTTGACGGGCGTTCAATGATGAACACCCTACAGGACTCTGATAAACTTATTGTTACAAGTTTTATGTATACACCCCAGAACAACGATATTGTTGTAATCAGTCATGCAGAGGAATACGATAAACCTATTGTAAAGAGGGTTATTGCCAAAGAGGGTCAGAGTTTGGAAATTGACTTTGAAAACGAAAGAGTTTATGTAGACAATACCCTTATTAATGAGCCGTATGTAAGCTCTGAACTGAAAGAGGGAAATGCGGATATTCCGTCAGTTATTCCTAAGGGTAAAGTTTTCGTAATGGGTGATAACCGACTGGAGTCCCTTGACAGCAGATACTCTGAAATTGGTCTTATTGATGAGAAAGACATAATCGGCAAGGCTCAGTTTGTAGTTTTTCCTTTTTCAAGGATACAGTATCTGTACTAATTTAATACAGAAAAAGTTAAGCTCGCATTTCTGCGAGCTTTTTTATTATTCCGATAACAGTTTTTTATATGAAAGTGAAAGTCTGTCGTCGATATTAAGTTTATTATGAAGATAAACGCTTTGAACAAGACCTACGCCAAAGAACATAGACATTGCGGAAGTACCGCCTTGGGAAAAGAAAGGAAGTGTAATACCTATAACAGGGAGAAAACCCAGCACCATTCCAAGATTTAAAAGAGTTTGGGCAGACAGAATTGCAAAAAGTCCGTAGCAAATACTTGAGCCTGCAATATCCTGTGATTTTCTTGCTATTAAAATTATTTTTATCATTAAGAGTATAAGTATGAGTATAAGCAACATACAGCCTATAAATCCTAATTCTTCACCTGCAACGGTAAAAATAAAGTCGTTTTGTTGTTCGGGAACAATATTATTCTGAACCCTTGTCCCATTTCTTAAACCGGAGCCTGTAAGTCCTCCGGAGGCAATGGAAACCTTGCCTTGATATTGCTGCCACCCATAGTCGCTTAGTGCGTTGCCGTCCAAATCAAACAGTGCCATAATTCTGCTTCTGTGTTCATCGTTCATAACATATGTCCAAATAAAGGGTATGAACGCCAGGCAAGCGCATATGGCTATAATAAAATATCTTAGCTGTACTCCGGCTGTAAAGCACATTACTGCAAACATCATTAGGAATATAAGGGCAGAGCCGTCATCTCCTTGGATATGGATAATGGCAACAGGTATCATTGCATGAATTAACAGAAATAAAACACCCTTGATATTTTTGAGCATATTTTTTTCTGCAAGATATTCAAGGTGCTTTGAAAAAGTAATAATAAAACATATCTTAATAAGTTCAGAGGGCTGAAAGGTAATTCCGCCGGGTAAACTTATCCATGCCGTATCATCTGTACCGGAAACCGTAATACCAAAAATAAAAACTGAAACCGCCATAAGTATTCCTGCAAGGGCTGACAAATACCAGTATTTCAGAATATTATTATAATCTATGACCGAAAAAAGTACAGCCCCCAGAATTCCGATTAATACTGCAAAAAACTGGGACTTCAGATAATTACTTTCCGTTGCTCTTTGCAGGCTGAATATCAAAAGAAAGCTGTAAGCAGTGGCAGAGATTGTAAGTAACCATAATATCTTATCAGAATTTTTAAAATAGTCCCTTACTGTATTTATTAAATTTTTTATTATAAGCCACCGCCTTTCCAAATCTATTATAATAAAAAGAAAAAATAATATCAAGATTATTTTGTAAATATAAGGTTATAATTCTCTAAAAGTGTTTTAGTTTAAAATTTACTATGTTATAATAACAATGTATTTATGTAAATTTTAAATAAAGGGGTTGTCTTTATGCTAACTGATATTGAAATTGCCCAGCAGGCTAAATTAAGATTAATCAAAGATGTTGCCGCTGATTTAGGCATTAAGGAAGATGAACTTGAACCTTACGGCAGGTACAAGGCAAAACTTTCTGATGAATTGGTTAAAAGGTTAAGGGATAAGAAGGACGGCAGGCTTATTCTTGTAACTGCTATTAATCCAACCCCGGCAGGGGAGGGCAAAACAACAACATCCGCCGGTCTTGGTCAGGCTATGGCCAAAATCGGGAAAAAAGCAATTATTGCCCTTAGAGAACCCTCATTAGGTCCTGTTTTCGGTATTAAGGGAGGAGCCGCAGGGGGAGGATATGCTCAGGTATTGCCTATGGAGGATATTAACCTGCATTTCACCGGCGATATGCACGCAATCACCTCCGCCAATAATCTTCTCTGCGCCATGCTGGACAACCATATACAGCAGGGAAATGATTTGGGAATTGACCCAAGGAGAATTTTAATTAAGAGATGCCTGGATATGAATGACAGAGCATTGAGAAATGTTGTTGTAGGTCTTGGCGGTAAAGTAAACGGTGTGCCGAGAGAGGACGGCTTTATCATTACTGTAGCCTCAGAAGTAATGGCAATCCTTTGCCTTGCAAAGGACATAGTTGACTTGAAAAAACGCTTTGGAAATATTCTTGTTGCTTACACATATGATAATAAGCCGGTATATGCAAAGGACTTAAATGCCCACGGCGCAATGACCGCTCTTATGAAAGACGCTATTAAGCCAAATATTGTTCAGACCCTTGAGGGCACTCCTGCCATTGTTCACGGCGGTCCTTTTGCAAATATTGCCCATGGCTGTAACTCTGTTCGTGCAACAAAACTTGCTCTAAAGCTGGCAGACTACACAATTACGGAGGCAGGTTTTGGTTCTGACCTTGGAGCAGAAAAATTCCTTGATATAAAGTGCAGATATGCAGGCCTCTCACCGTCCTGTATTGTTGTTGTTGCCACTTGCAGGGCATTAAAGTACAACGGCGGTGTTTCAAAGGCCGATGTAGGCGAACCTAATCTTGACGCCCTTAAAGAGGGTATAGCAAATCTCGGTGTTCATATTGATAATATGCGCAAATACGGTGTACCGGTTGTGGTTGCAATAAATCGTTTTTATACGGACTCTGAAGAAGAGCTTAAATATATTGAGGATTATTGCCATAATAAAGGGGCTGATTTTGCTCTTTCCGATGTTTTCTGTAACGGCGGAGAGGGTGGCAAGGATTTAGCCAAAAAGGTTGTGCAGGCCTGCGAAAAGCCTGCTGATTTCAAATTCCTTTATGAAGATAGCCTAACAATTAAAGAAAAGATTAATAAGGTTGCCACAGAAATCTATGGTGCCGATAAAGTAAACTTTACATCAAGTGCTGAAAAGGCTTTGGCAGATATTGTGGCTCTGGGCGGTGACAAACTTCCTGTTTGTATTGCAAAAACTCAGTATTCCCTTTCTGATAACCCTGCACTGCTGGGAGCTCCAAAGGGATTTGAAATAACGGTAAGAGATGTAAGATTGTCAAACGGAGCAGGATTTGTGGTTGTTTATACAGGGGATATTATGACAATGCCCGGTCTTCCAAAGGTTCCTGCTGCAAACAGAATTGATGTTGATGAAAACAGTAAAATCAGTGGTTTGTTCTAATGAAGTTTGTTACACACTCAGTTGAAGAAACGGAGAAGATTGCCGAAAGTTTGGCACACAAACTAAAGGGCAGGGAAGTGATTGCATTTTTCGGCGGTTTAGGAATGGGGAAAACTGCCTTTACCAGAGGACTTTGCAAAGGCTTAAACTATACTGACGGGGTAAGCAGTCCAACCTTTTCTCTTGTGAATCAATATGATGCAGACTTTACTGTTTACCATTTTGATATGTACCGTATAAACACATATGATGATTTATACTTTACAGGATATTTTGATTATCTTGATACCGCTGTGCTGGTAATAGAGTGGAGCGAAAATATTGAAAATGCTTTGCCCGATGATTATATAAGAGTGGAAATTTCAAAGGGTAAGGAAGATGACGACAGGATAATTGTAATTGAGGGAATTGAGTTTTAATGATAATTCTGGGTATTGATACCTCGGCTAAAACAGCATCTGTTGGACTTGCAGAGGATAACAATATAATTGATGACATATTTTTAAATGAGGGTCTTACACACAGTGAAACACTGCTTCCTATGATTGATAGGATTCTTAAAAATAATAATTTAAAAATTAATGATATTGACGCTTTTGCAGTCAACAACGGCCCCGGCTCATTTACAGGAATAAGGATTGGAATTGCAGTAGTTAAGGGACTTGTTATGCAAAGCAACAAGCCTTGCTTTGAAGTGAGTACTCTTGATTCTATTGCATATAATTGTAAAAATAGGACCGGTATTGTTGTTTCTGCAATGGACGCCAGAAGAAATCAGGTTTATAATGCAATTTATAAGGCCGAAAACGGTGTTGTCACAAAACTTGTTAATGACAGGTCAATTCTTATAAACGAACTTTATAATGAACTTTTACGGTATGACTGTGATGTGTATATAGTTGGTGACGGACAAAGAAATGTCAAAGATTATTACGACCAAAATAATCTTAACAAAGATAACTTTATTTATCCCGACTATATAGGGAATTTGCAAAATGGTGCAAATACTGCTCTTATTGGATTTGAAAATTTTGAGAAAAAGAAAACAGGGGAGGATATCCTTCCGAATTATCTGAAATTATCACAGGCGGAACAGGAATTAAGGAAGAAGAAGGGTGAATGAAATGATAGCCTTAGGGTGTGACCACGGTGGTTTAGAAATTAAAAATGCAGTAATTAAATATCTTGAGGATAATAAAATTAATTATAAGGATTATGGCTGCTACACTTCTGAAAGTGTAGATTACCCCAAATACGCCTATAAGGTTGCTACAGCGGTAACTTCGGGAAAAGCAGAACTTGGTATCCTTTGCTGTGGTACAGGTATTGGAGTTTCTATGGCAGCAAATAAGGTTAAGGGTATCAGGGCCGCTGTAGTTAGTAACGAATTTTGTGCAGAAATGACAAGGCGCCATAACGATGCAAATATCCTTTGTATGGGAGGAAGGGTAAGCACGAAAGATGAGGCTGTTAAGTTTGCAGACATATTCCTCAACACACCTTTTGACGGTGACAGGCACACAAAGCGTGTGGATATGATTAAAGCCATAGAAGAAGGTACATATAATATTTAGACGGAGGGCAAAAATGGAAAATCAGGTTACTATCTTTAATCACCCATTAATTCAGCATAAGCTCACATATATGAGAGATGAAAAAACAGGAAGTAAACTTTTTCGGGAACTTGTTTCAGAGGTTTCTATGCTTATGTGTTACGAGGCAACAAGGGATTTACCTCTCAAAGAAGTAGAAGTAAAAACTCCTATAAAAACCACAAAGTCTAAGGTGATTGCCGGCCGTAAGCTGGCATTTGTTCCCATTCTTAGGGCGGGACTTGGTATGCTTGACGCAATGCTTGAAATGGTACCTGCCGCTAAGGTAGGTCACATAGGACTTTATCGTGACGAGAAAACTCACGAACCTGTGGAATACTACAACAAACTTCCGGTTGATATTGCAGAGAGGGATGTATTTGTTCTTGACCCAATGCTTGCCACAGGAGGAAGTGCAGTAGACGCCATAAATATTATAAAAAAGAGCAAACCTCGTTCCATTAAGTTTCTCTGTATTATTGCAGCCCCCGAGGGCATAAAAGAACTTACAGAGGCACATCCGGACGTTCAGGTTTACTGTGCCGCCAAAGATGAATGTTTAGATAAAAATTGCTATATTGTTCCGGGTCTTGGAGATGCCGGCGACAGGATTTTTGGCACTAAATAAAATTAACTCCTGCTGACATAGGCAGGAGTTTTTTATATAAAAAATTCCCCCAAAACGGGGGATAAATTATTTTTTAAATTTCATGGTCGCAGTAGTCGCAAATTATATTATTATCCTTATTGTAATAGTGTTTAGGGAGGTAAGTTTCCTGATTGACGACACACCGTGGATTTGAGCAACACTTTTCTGTTGTTTTTTTCTCAACATCATTGGTAAAGTAGTAATCCTTATCTTCAAGGAGCAACATAATCAGAGCCATTCTTCCGTACATACCGTAAACAGCCTGTTTAAAGTAACACGCCCGTGGGTCATCATCAACTTCTACTGTGATTTCGTCTACCCTTGGAAGAGGGTGAAGAACTATCATATCCTCTTTTGCATTCTTCATTTTTTCCTTATCAAGAATATAAACGCCCTTTTGTGCTTCGTATTCTTCGGGACTTGCAAAGCGCTCCCTTTGTATTCTCGTCATATAGAGTACATCAAGGTCTGAAATGTTGTCTTGTAAATTGTCAACTTCAACATAGGGGCAGTTGGACTTGTCCATAATATCTTTAATATAATTCGGTATTCTAAGGTCCTTAGTGGATATAAGTACAAATGAATTGCCCTCAAAATGGCACATTGTTTTAATAAGGGAATGAACTGTGCGACCGTTCTTCAGGTCACCGCACAAACCAATTTTAAGATGATTAAGCCTGCCTTTTTCATTGGAAAGGGTAACAACATCGGTAAGGGTCTGTGTAGGGTGAAGATGACCGCCGTCACCTGCATTTATGACAGGTACTCCGCTGTAGAGGGAGGCTGCCTTTGCAGAACCCTCAACAGGATTTCTCATAGCCACTATATCCGCATAACCGCTCATAACTGTAATTGTGTCTTTAAGGCTTTCGCCTTTTGCTACAGATGAGTTTTGAGGGTTGTCAAATCCAATAACTTTACCGCCAAGCCGCATCATAGCTGTCTGAAAAGACATCTGTGTTCTGGTGGATGGCTCATAAAAAAGAGTTGCCATGATTTTACCGTCACATACATGGCTATATTTTTCCGGATTTTCCTTTATCTTGCCGGCTAACTCAATAGTTTGCTGCAACTGAGAAAAGGTCAAGTCTTCCAGATCTATAACATGTCTGTGCTTCATGACAAACTCCTTTCAATATTGGTGCCGGTGACCGGACTCGAACCGGTACGATATTGCTATCGGTGGATTTTGAGTCCACTACGTCTGCCAATTCCGTCACACCGGCAAATTTTTACCGTCAACTATTATACTACACTTGAGATGTAAATGCAAGACAGTAAATATATCTTTGTTACTGTAAATTAACCTAATATTTTGTACTTAATCCGTATAAATTTCTACATATAGTAAAATTTTTCGATTTACAATGATTTGTTAAGGATTTTTGTTGATTAAATTATTGTTTTGTTATATAATAATACCGTATTTTTTATTGCAGATACTTTAGTTTATCAGACAATATGTTATTCAATATTTAGGAGGAAAGTATAATGGAAAAAAAAGAACAGCTTTATGAAGGCAAGGCAAAAAGAGTTTTTGCCACAGAAGACCCTGACTACTGCATTGTTTCATACAAGGATGATGCCACAGCCTTTAACGGTAAAAAGAAAGGTACTATAGTCGGCAAGGGCGTTGTTAATAACAGAATGAGCAACTTTATGTTTAAGATGCTTGAAGAGAACGGTATTAACACCCACTTTGTAGAGGAAATAAATGACAGAGACGCTGTTGTAAAAAAGGTTGACATTGTACCCCTTGAAGTTATTGTAAGAAACAGGGCTGCCGGTTCTTTCTCAAAGAAATATGGAGTTCCTGAGGGTTCTGATTTAGCTTCTCCTATTTTGGAATTTGATTATAAGTGCGACGCTCTTGATGACCCGCTTGTAAATAATTATCATATTCTTGCTCTTGGCCTTGCTACACAGGAAGAAATTGATAAAATTTCAGAAATGACCCTTCGTATTAATGAATTAATGATTGCTTTCTTTAAGGAATGTAATGTTGAACTTGTTGACTTTAAACTTGAGTTTGGCCGTTTCCACGGAGATATTGTTTTAGCTGATGAAATTTCCCCGGATACATGCCGTTTCTGGGATTTAGATACTCACGAAAAGCTGGATAAAGACCGTTTTCGCCGTGATATGGGCGGTGTTGAAGAGGCCTATGCAGAAATGATGAAGAGGATAGGTCTTGCCGAATAATTGTTTTGGCGTCTGTTATAACACTTAATTTTAACTTGGATGGTGACTCCCTTGAGTTTTGATAACTATATTTCAGAAGGCATTCACGAGGAATGTGGTGTCTTTGGTATTTACGGAAATGATGCAATTAAACCTGCTTACGCCTGCTACAATGGACTTTTGGCATTACAGCATCGCGGACAGGAAAGTTGCGGAATATCTGTAAACGACTGCGGTGTTATTGATTATCACAAAGATATGGGTTTGGTTACCGAGGTTTTCAACAATAAAATTTTAGATAGATTAGACGGTCAGATTGCAGTAAGTCATGTCCGTTATTCAACTGCAGGCGGCTCTGTGCGTGAAAACTCACAGCCGCTTGTTATGCGTTATAAAAAGGGCACAATCTCCATTGCTCATAACGGCAACCTTACCAACGCTGCGGAGATTAAGAGAAACCTTGAAAAAAGAGGCGCTATTTTTCAGACAACTATAGATTCAGAGGCGATTGCCTATGTAATTGCCAGGGAAAGGCAAAAGGTACACTCTGTTGAAGAGGCGGTACGCAATACTATGAATACAATAGAGGGTGCATATTGCCTACTTGTTATGAGTCCCAGAAAGCTGATTGCGGCAAGGGACCCCAATGGGTTCAGACCCTTATGTATGGGAAAAGTAGGAAATTCCTATTGCTTTGCCAGTGAATCCTGTGCTCTTGACGCCTGTGGTGCTGAATTTATAAGGGATGTTGAACCCGGTGAAATTATTACCGTTGATGACGAGGGTCTAAGGAGTGACAGAACCCATTGCGGTAAAAAGAAATCTATTTGTATTTTTGAATATATTTATTTTGCACGCAGTGACAGCAGCATTGACGGTGTTTCCGTTTATGAATCCAGGAAAGAGGCAGGAAGGATTTTAGCAAGATGCCACCCTGTTGAGGCTGATTTGGTTATTGGCGTTCCTGAATCCGGTATTGATGCCGCCATTGGTTATAGTGAGGAGTCCGGTATTCCCTACGAAAAGGGAATTGTTAAAAATAATTATATTGGCAGAACTTTTATTAAACCTACCCAGGGAGAGAGAATGAAAAGCGTTAAAATCAAACTAAATCCTTTGGGTAATATTAAGGGCAAAAGGGTAGTTGTTATCGACGATTCAGTTGTAAGAGGAACAACTGTAGACAGAATAGTAACAATGCTCCGTGACGCCGGTGCAAAAGAAGTACATATGAGAATTTCTTCACCCCCCTTTATGTGGCCCTGTTATTACGGAACGGATATTCCCTCAAGGGGAGAGCTTATTGCCTGTAATCACACAATCGAAGAAATAAGGCAAATAAGCGGCGCTGATTCCTTTGGTTATCTGCCTGCTGAACATCTGGGTGAATTGATGTTCTCGGATAAAGAAAATTTTTGCCATGGTTGTTTTACCGGAGAATATCCCGCGAATATTACTCAAGAACATCTTGAGGGCAAAGAGCGTGGCGGAATGAATTTTGATTAATAAATTAGGAGAAGAACAATGAGTAAAGAATGTTATGAATCCCCCTTATCTTCAAGATATGCAAGTAAAGAAATGAAATACATCTTTAGTCCGGATATGAAGTTCCGCACTTGGAGAAAATTATGGATTGCCCTTGCTGAAAGTGAAATGGAGCTTGGACTTCCTGTTACACAGGAACAGATTGACCAGCTTAAATCTCACGCTGATGATATTAACTATGAGATTGCCGAGGAAAGAGAAAAACTGGTAAGACACGATGTTATGAGCCATGTTTACGCTTACGGTGTGCAATGCCCAAAGGCTAAGGGTATAATTCACCTTGGTGCAACCTCCTGTTATGTGGGCGACAATACGGATGTTATCATTATGACGGAGGGGCTTAAACTGGTAAGAAATAAGCTCATTACAGTTATCCGCGAATTGTCTGCATTTGCAGATAAATATAAGGATTTGCCTACCCTTGCATTTACCCATTTTCAGCCTGCACAGCCTACAACAGTGGGCAAGAGGGCTACCCTTTGGATTCAGGAACTTTTGATGGATTTGGAGGATATAGAATATCAGCTTAGCAAGGCAAAACTTCTGGGCTGTAAGGGTACTACCGGCACACAGGCAAGTTTCCTTGAACTCTTTGAGGGTGACCACGAGAAATGCAAGGAAATTGATAAGAAGATTGCCAAAAAAATGGGATTTGACAGTTGCTTTGCTGTTTCAGGTCAAACATATTCCAGAAAACTTGATACACAGGTTCTCAATGTTCTTTCAGGTATTGCACAGAGTGCCGCTAAGTTTTCAAATGACATTAGACTTCTTCAGCATCTTAAAGAAGTAGAGGAACCTTTTGAAAAAAATCAGATTGGCTCATCAGCAATGGCGTATAAGAGAAACCCAATGCGTTCAGAAAGAATTGGCTCACTATCAAGATATGTAATGGTAGATGTGCTTAACGGAGCATTTACTACAGCTACACAGTGGTTTGAAAGAACACTTGATGATTCTGCCAATAAACGCCTTAGTATTCCGGAGGCTTTTCTCGCCGTTGACGGTATTCTGAATCTTTACGCAAATGTTGCCGATGGTTTGGTTGTTTATCCAAAGGTTATTGAACAGCGCCTTAGAAAGGAGCTTCCTTTTATGGCAACAGAAAATATAATGATGGACGCTGTAAAGCGTGGCGGCGACAGACAGGAACTTCACGAGAAAATCAGAACTCATTCTATGGCAGCTTCAAAAGTTGTAAAAGAAGAGGGGGGCGAAAACGACCTTCTTGAAAGAATAGCCGGTGACAGCTCCTTTGGTGTTACCTTGGAGGAACTTGAGGCACTTCTTGACCCATCAAAATATGTTGGCAGGGCTCCTCAACAGACAACTGACTTCTTAAATGAGGTTGTATCCCCTGCTATTGCACCTTATGAAAATTTACAGGACGAAAAGGCAGAGATTACAGTATAATTTATGCATATCACATTTTGAAAGGATGTTACATAAATGGTTAAAGCGATTGTTGGCGCCAACTGGGGCGATGAGGGTAAGGGTAAAATTACCGATGTATTAGCGCAGAACAGTGATGTTGTTATTAGATTTCAGGGAGGGGCTAATGCAGGTCATACTATTGTGAATGATTACGGTAAGTTTGCACTACATCAACTTCCCTCCGGCGTATTTAACAGTAATGTTACAAATATTATTGGAAACGGTGTTGCCTTTTCAGTAGAAAACTTTGTTAAAGAGATGCAGGAACTCAAGGATAGGGGAGTACCCGAACCCAAAATCCTTATTTCTGATAGAGCGCAGATTGTTATGCCTTATCATGTTTTATTTGACTGTTATGAGGAAGAAAGATTAGGCAAAAATTCCTTTGGTTCTACTAAAAGCGGGATTGCACCTTTTTATTCAGATAAATACAGCAAGATTGGTTTCCAGCTTAACGAACTGTATGATGATACAGACTATCTGAAAGAAAAGATAGATAGAATTTTAGAAGTTAAAAATGCAACACTAAAGAACCTTTATAACAAGCCTCCCATTTCTACCGAGGAAATTTATAATAAGTTAATGGAGTATAAAAAGGCTCTTGCCCCATATGTAGCAGATACTTTTACATTTCTCCACAATGCCTGTGCCGAGGGCAAGAATATTCTTCTTGAGGGCCAGCTTGGTTCACTAAAGGATACGGACTTTGGTATCTACCCAATGGTTACATCAAGTAATACTATTGCAGGTTACGGCGCTGTTGGTGCAGGTGGTATTCCGCCTTACGAAATTAAGGACATTGTAACCGTAGTTAAGGCATATTCCAGTGCCGTTGGAGCAGGCGAATTTGTTTCCGAAATCTTTGGCGAGGAGGCAGATGAGCTCCGCAGAAGAGGGGGAGATGGCGGCGAATTTGGCGCTACAACAGGCAGACCGAGAAGAATGGGTTGGCTTGACCTTGTTGCAACAAGATATGGTTGTAGGGTACAGGGAGCAACACAGGTTGCTTTTACAGTTCTGGATGTACTCGGTTATCTTGATGAAATTCCGGTATGTGTTGGATATGAACTGGATGGAGAAATTATTGATTATTTCCCCTCCACAACAAAGCTTAAAAGATGTAAGCCTGTTCTTAAAAAACTTCCGGGCTGGAAATGCGATATTGGCGGTATTACTAAATATGAGGACCTTCCTGAAAATTGCCGTAACTATATTGAATTTGCAGAAAAGGAAATTGGTGTGCCAATTACTATTGTTTCTAACGGTCCTGCAAGGAGCGACATTATTTACAGATAATAAGAGGTGGTATTGATGGCTGAAACAAAAGAAAAAATTCTTGTTCTTGATTTTGGCGGACAGTATAATCAGCTAATTGCAAGACGAGTTCGTGACCATAATGTATATGCAGAAATTAAACCCTATACTGTTGATATTGAAGAAATAAAAAATAATAATTATAAGGGTATCATATTTACAGGTGGGCCCAATTCTGTTTATGACGAAACTTCACCTCATTATTCAAAGGAAATTCTTGATTTGGGTATACCTGTTCTGGGTATATGCTATGGCTGTCAGCTTATTAACTTTATGTGCGGCGGCCAGGTTGAGTCAGCTGAAAAAAGCGAGTATGGAAAAACTGTTATTAAAGTCAGTAAGAAAAACAGCAAGCTCTTTAAGAATGTTCCTGATGAAAATATAGTATGGATGAGCCATACCGATTATATCAGCAAAGCTCCTGCTGACTTTGAAGTTATCGCATTTTCCGAGGATTGTCCTTGTGCAGCTATGGAAAATGAGAAAAAGAAAATTTATGCCGTTCAGTTCCACCCTGAGGTTACGCACTCTGAGTACGGTAAAGATATACTTAGAAACTTTCTCTATGAGATTTGCCAATGTTCAGGGGATTGGCAAATGGACAGCTTTATTGATACAACAGTAGAAAATTTAAGAAAAAAAATTGGTGAAAAAAAGGTTGTTCTTGGACTTTCCGGAGGTGTGGACAGTTCTGTTGCTGCGGCCCTGCTCAGTAAGGCTGTCGGCAAGCAGCTTACTTGCGTATTTGTCGACCAGGGTTTAATGAGAAAAAATGAGGGTGACTTTGTTGAAGAAACCTTTACAAAACTCTTTGATATGAATTTCGTACGCGTAAATTGTGGAAAAGAATTTATTGCAAAATTAAAGGGAAAAACTGACCCGGAGGAAAAGCGTAAGATTATTGGCGAGGAATTTTATAGGGTTTTTTGGGATAAAATCAGAGAAGAATCAGACGGAGGCTTTTTTGCTCAGGGTACAATTTATCCTGATTGTATTGAAAGCGGTAAAGGGGATGCTGATAAAATAAAGACACACCACAACCAGGTTGAAATGCTTAAGGACATTAAGTTTGATGATGTTATAGAGCCTCTTTGCGACCTTTTCAAAGATGAAGTAAGGATTGTTGGTGAAAAATTAGGTATTCCTAAGGAACTTGTATGGCGACAGCCGTTCCCGGGTCCCGGTCTTGGAGTTAGAATTATTGGAGAGATTACCGAGGAAAAGATTGCTGTTCTCCAGGATGCAGATGCTGTATTCCGTGATGAAATCGCAAAGAGCGGTATATCACAGGATTTGAGCCAGTTCTTCTGCGTACTTCCAAATGTCAGAACAGTTGGAGTTATGGGTGACCATAGAACCTATGACCATCTTATTGCTATAAGGGCGGTCACTACTGATGACTTTATGACAGCGGACTTTGCAAAAATACCATACGATATTCTTGCCAAAGTGTCTAACAGAATTGTTAATGAGGTTGAACACGTAAATAGAGTAGTTTATGATATTACCTCTAAACCCCCGGGAACTATAGAGTGGGAATAAGTTGAGAAGTCGTAAAAACCCAGTATTTATGCGGGTTTGCAGACTTTCGAGAGGTCTTTTGATA